>NZ_JAVRBM010000006.1:0-131424 GCF_034531255.1 Nostoc sp. ChiQUE01b
GTTCCTAATACGCCACAAATAACCTGGCTTGTGCCTAAGGAAGCACAACTAGGATCTGAGGTGGCTATACCTCCCAGACTCTGAGGCCCACTCCAAACGGCAAGAACTGGTTGGCTTACCAGAGATAAAATTACCGATGTTGTGCCTGCGAAAATTGTAAATTTCCTGTTCATAGAATCTAATGTCTTCCTCCTTAATACTGCTGTGTGTTTTGTTGGAAAGATTTAGACAGATGTCAAGTTTTAATTTCTGAATTTTTTTTCAGTTTGACTGGTATTGTACGATAAAAACACGTACCTATTTTCGATTGAATTTCAGTTATAAAAACTATAGAAATCAGTTACAAACCTTTACATTATCTAGTTCTAACTCAGAACCTTCGTGCGATAAAACTGCTATTATTCAGCCGTTGCATCAACACTGGTCGAATGAAACTCTACCAAAGTAAACTTTAGGTAAAAGTTTGTTTATACCAGAGTTTAAGTCTGAACAAATCATCTATCAACTTAGTTTGATATTCTGCCCCTGATCGGCTGCATGATTTCAGACACCTAAGTTTGACTCGAACATCTGACACTTGAGGGCGCTCACGCTTAACGATTCCCAAGTTGTACCTGGGAATGGTAAAATTATGGCTAATTATAATTTGTATTTACAAACACTTTGCATATTTGTGTTTGCATGTTCAAATAAGAATGATTTAATAGAATTCGTGCAAAAGTGGAAATCTGCGTCATTTTATTTGCAGATTATGAAATTTACTATTAACTTTTGCCGAATATCTCATAACTAGATGATTATCCAACGATGAACAACGCGATCGCTCAGACAACAGCATTATTATCAACTTGCGCTTTGCTACTAACAGGCTGTGGTGGTGGCGGTGGCCCTGTGACTGTCACAAATTCTCCAAATACTACTACAACTAACACCACCCAGACAACGGCTACATCAGGTGCTATTCCCATCGGTATTGCCTTAGCACAAACCAGCAACGTAGCATTACTTGGTCAAGAGGGATTTGTTGGAGCCAGAATTGCCGAGAAGTATTTTAATAGTAAAGGTGGTATTAATGGTACTCCGATTAAATTGGTAAACCAAGATACTAGCGGTGATGAAGCTGGAGCAATTAATGCTTTTCAAACTTTAATTAACAAAGATAAAGTTGTCGGTATTGTTGGTCCTACTTTGTCACAACAAGCTTTTAGTGCTGACCCCATCGCCGAACGTGCTAAAGTGCCAGTTATTGGAGCATCAAATACCGCAAAAGGAATTCCAGAAATTGGTGATTATGTAGCTCGTGTATCTGCCCCCGTCTCTATTGTTGCCCCTAATTCGGTGAAAGCTGCACTGAAGCAAAATCCTAAAATTAAAAGAGTGGCAGTTTTTTACGCTCAGAATGATGCATTTAACAAATCAGAAACAGAGATTTTTCAACAAACAGTTAAAGACCAAGGGCTAGAATTAGTAACAGTTCAAAAGTTCCAAACTACTGATACAGACTTTCAAGCTCAAGCTACCAGTGCAATTAACTTAAAACCAGATTTAGTAATTATTTCGGGACTAGCTGCTGATGGTGGTAACTTAGTGCGACAACTGCGAGAACTGGGTTATAAAGGCATAATTATTGGTGGTAATGGTCTGAATACACCAAATGTTTTATCAGTGTGTAAAGCACTTTGCGATGGTGTGCTGATTGCTCAAGCTTACAGTCCTGAATATCCTGGTGAGATTAATAAAATATTTCGCCAAGCTTATATTGAGCAATACAAGAAAGAACCAGCCCAATTTACTGGTCAATCTTTTGCTGCGGTGCAGGTGTATGTTGAAGCTCTTAAAGAGTTGGATAAAAAAACCAAAATCAGCACATTACCTCTTGATAAACTGCGTACAGAATTGAACAAGCAACTACTCGCTGGAAAGTATAATACTCCTTTAGGCGAGATTGCTTTTACACCAGCAGGTGATGTAGTTCAAAAAGAATTTTACGTCGCCCAAATTAAGATGGATAAAGATGGGAACACTGGAAAGTTCGTATTTATAAAATAGTTGCAATATGAATATAACTATATTTCTGCAACAATTTTTGAACGGATTATCTATAGGTAGTATCTATGCAATTTTTGCTTTGGGATACACCTTAGTTTATTCTATTTTGGGCATCATTAATTTAGCTCATGGTGCGATTTTTACCTTGGGTGCATATTTCACTTATGCACTGATGGGTGGGAATTTTGGATTTAATGGCTTGCTGGCTAATGCAGTCTTACCGATAAAATTACCATTTGCTATATCCTTGATTTTAGCAAGCACCTTGGCGGGATTAGTAGGGGTAGTGATGGAACGTGTTGCTTTTCAACCTTTGCGCCGTCAAGGATCTGATCCTTTGCTAACTGTTGTTTCCAGCTTGGGGGTAGCAGTGGTAATTGTGAATTTAATCCAGTATTTAATAGGCGCGGAAAGTTACACGTACCCTGCAAATACTTACGGGAATTTACCACCTGCAATTAACTTTGGTAGTTCAGAAAACCCAATTCCGATTCGCAGTGTTCAGGTGGTAATTTTTACTGTATCAGTGGTGATTGTGGCAATTCTTACCTATTTTATCAATCGAACTAAATATGGTAAGGCAATGCAAGCGATCGCAGAAGATCCAACTACAGCTAGTTTGTTAGGAATTAATAGCGATCGCTTTATCATCCTAACATTCTTCATCAGCAGTTTTTTAGCAGGATTAGCAGGGACTTTAGTCGCCTCTAGTGTTAGTATTGCAGGGCCATATTTCGGCATTGCTTTTGGTTTGCGGGGTTTAGCAGTAATTGTTTTAGGTGGTTTAGGTAGTATTCCCGGCGCAGTGGTGGGAGGTTTAGTAATTGGATTAGTGGAGGCGTTTGTACCCGCCGAATACTCTGGATATAAAGACGCAGTAGCCTTTGCAATTTTGTTTATCATGCTATTAGTTAGACCACAAGGTTTGCTAGGACGGCGGTTTATTCAAAAAGTTTAAATAGACGTAGCATTATGAAAACATACACCAAACAAAAATTAACTTTTGACCAATTTTTAGAACAGTGTCCAGAAGAAGGTTTATATGAACTTGTAGATGGAGAAATTGTAGAAGTGCGTGCAACCAGAAATCATGATGATGTCGCTAATTTTCTATTGTTTGGTTTCAATGATGAAATTAGACGAGTAAATCTAAATTATGTAGTTAATAACACAGCAGTGTTTAAAACTATAACTGCTAATGGCATAGAGCAAGGGCGCAAGCCTGATGTAAGTGTCATAGATAAAGATAAATGGCGATCAAATCGTTCTGCTTATGCTGCACTTGAAGAACCCATCCAATTAGCTGTAGAAGTGACATCAACTAATTGGGAAGATGACTACATTGATAAATTGGATGAATATCAACGCTTAGGTATTACAGAATATTGGATTGTAGATTATTTAGCAATTGGACTAAGAGAGTATTTGGGAAATCCAAAAGTTCCGGCTGTGTTTGTTTTTCTATTAAATGATGAGGGTAAATACCAATGCACACATTTTAGAGGTTCAGAAAGTATTGTGTCACGAACTTTTCCTGAACTGACGCTGACAGCAGAGCAAATATTAACAGCTTAAAAGTTGATAAAAGCAATAGTTTGATTAAGCTTAATCAAAATGTATTAAAATGGCTGATTTTTTCGCTACTTACGCTTCTTTAATTGTCTCTATGGTATTGGGGGCATTATTAGGGTTATCACTCTATTTACCCCTAATGACAGGACAATTGTCTTTAGCTAGTCCAGGATTTTATGCTTTAGGTGGATATATTGCAGCAATTTTATCCACAAAAGTTTTTATATCTAGCAGTAGTTTATTCCCCATTCCATTGTTGTTATTGGAGATGTTAATTGCAGGTGTAATTTCTGGTTTATTGGGTATAATAGTTGGAATTCCAGCGTTGAGATTACGAGGAATTTATTTAGCGATCGCAACTATCGCTTTTGTGGAAGTTCTACGTGTCATCTCCCTGAATTTAGATATTACAGGTGGTGCTGTCGGAATTTTTGGTATTCCTCAACCTTTCCAAACACAACTTGAATATTTATGGATTGCTTTGCCATTACTATTAATTAGTATGGTACTACTTTATCGTTTAGAACGTATCCGCGTCGGAAGGGCTTTTATCGCGCTCCGCGAAGATGAATTAGCTGCGAGTGCAATGGGAATTGCTCCCACTTATTACAAAGTTTTGGCGTTTACGTTAGGGGCTATGCTTGCAGGGGTTGTAGGTGCAATTAGCGCTCACTTCCTCAATACCTGGAATGCTCGTCAAGGTACTTTTGATGCGAGTATTATATATTTAACTTTTGTTTTAATTGGTGGTTCGAGAACTTTTTTAGGCCCGGTAATTGGAGGGATGGTATTTACAGCCTTACCAGAGATTCTGCGAAGCCTAGCTGATACTGGTGGTTTACCTAACTGGTTAGCACAGTTTTTGCGAGATGGTAGATTAATTATTTTTGGCTTTTTAATAGTAATAGGTACAATCTTTTTCCCCCAAGGGCTAATTACTCCAGATATTTTTCAAAGGAAAAAACGAACCGTCAAGTACGCCAAGGACGCAAAGGAGTAAGAGTTTCAGAGAGTTATTGCGTAAGTCTTATTATTCATAATAATATGCAAAAATGGCACATAGTATTCCAGAAAATAATAGTAGTATTGTTTTAGAAGCAAGAGCATTAACTCGTCGCTTTGGTGGTTTATTAGCGGTAAATAATGTATCTTTTAGTGTAAATAAACATGAGATTTTTGGACTGATTGGCCCTAATGGTGCTGGCAAAACAACACTGTTTAATTTGATTACTGCCTTCATTCCACCTTCTAGCGGTCAATTAATTTATCAAGGTGCTGGAATTTCCCAACTGCGCCCCCATCAAATTGCTGCTTTAGGTATAGCTCGTACCTTCCAAAATATTCGTTTATTTGGGGAATTATCAGCGTTAGAAAATGTGATCGTCGCCCGACATTTACACACTAAAAGTAATATGATTGCAGGAGTTTTGGGATTACCACCAGCGCCTAGTGAAGAATTGAAGACTAAACAAAAAGCTTTAGATTTATTGGATTTGGTGGGATTAAGCGATCGCGCTGACGAAAAAGCCAAAAATTTTGCCTATGGCGATCAACGTCGCTTAGAAATTGCCCGTGCTTTAGCATTAGAACCGCAAATTTTACTTCTCGATGAACCTGCGGCGGGGATGAACCCCAACGAAAAGCAGCAATTGAGTGCATTTATTCGCAGCCTTCGCAATGACTTCAATTTGACGATCATCCTTATAGAACACCATGTACCATTGGTTATGGGTTTGTGCGATCGCATTGCCGTGTTAGATTTTGGGCAATTGATCGCATTGGGTGAACCATCTATAGTTAGAAATAATCCGGCTGTAATTGAAGCTTATTTGGGAAATGAATGATATCTAACTATCTGCTTAAATTACAAAATCTGTTGTATAGCAATCCTAAATCATTCATGAAAAGTTAGAGCCCCGACAACTTTTACGAAGTCGGGGATCTGGACACCGAGAATTTTCACAAATCAGATAGGATTGCTATAGTTCGTCAATATTATTTGCAGTTACAACATTCCCTAAAATTGCCTTCAAAAACTCTATATATCTAATTTCCGTAATTTGTAGCATCAATTTATTCGTCCGCAATGTTGGTAACGGCTAGTAATGGGGTTGTGCGATCGCAAGTTATTAAGAATGAGTTATGAAAAAATTTGGGTGATGCTACGGCTGGCTACGCCTACGCGTGGCTTGTGTGGTCACTGAGAACTGCTATAAGCCATACCTCCGGCAAGCGTTTGCTAACGTCATATTAACCTATAATTGTTGATAATTTTTATCATTATCATTAACCATGACAATTACCCTGACACACAAAGAGGATCTGGAACTGTGGGCAGAAGCTAAACTGAACAGCCAGCAAAATCCAGAATCAAATGAATTTCTTTTTCAAATACCTAAGCAACTAGGTACAGGTTATGTGCGAAGTATTGAAGTGTATCCACATCTTTGGCTTTCGATTTTAGACTATAAATACCACGATAATGTCCAGATTAAAACTCTCGATTGCGATCATCCCTTAGAATTTTGCGTTTTTCTTTCAGGCATCGAAACAGAGAATTATGGAGGACAGCTTGATAAAAAACATACGCTGATTTCTGGTAGTGGTGTTCAACGGGGAATGATATTTGAGGCGCAAAAGTCCCAGAGGTTTGTGGGTGTTGGTATCGGTATGCAGCCAGAGTTGTTGGGAAAATTTTTTCCTACAAAGGATGGCGAAATGATGCCAGAGTTGTACTTGCTGGCAAAAGGTAATGACTGGCAGACATTACTTTATCCTCAAATTACACCTACAGTAAAAGGGGTAGTAGAGCAAATTATCAACTGTTCTTACACAGGGGTTATGAAGCGGATGTATTTGCAGGTGAAAGCACTGGAGATGATCGCGTCGCAGTTAGCTCCGATAATTACCGATCAAGGTGGACTGCGATCGCAACCGCGATTTAGAGCCGGAACAGTCGAGCGGATATATCAAGCAAGAGAAATTTTACTCTCGCGTCTAGGAAATCCACCATCATTATTAGAATTAGCACAACAGGTGGGAGTAAGCGATCGCACCCTTCAACGTGGTTTTCAGCGACTCTTTGGTGCTACCGTATTTGGTTACTTGACAGATAGACGTATGGAACGAGCAAAACGCTGGCTCCAAGAAGGCGATCGCACAGTCCTAGAAGTGGCAATTATGACTGGTTACTCCAATCCCACACACTTTAGTGCTGCTTTTAAACGTCAGTTTGGTATCTCTCCAAGTCAGTGTTTATTAGGGAAAAAGTCTGTTTGGCGATGATTAGTTCTGTATTGGGGTAGACGCGACTGCTGCAATTCCTCTAATCTACATTTCGAGTTTATTTATAAATCTTCTCAACAAGAGGGTTTTGGTTACTGGAGTGTGGGGAATTATTGTGAGGATTCAAGGGTTGTCATTTAATATTTGGCTGTGGTTGGGGATGAGTTTTCTGCCGTTGTTCATGGCACAATCTGTACAGGCACAAGTGAAACAAAATTCGCTAACAGTAATTACAACAATTAAGCGACTGAGCGAGATTGAACGCCCAGCCACCAATGTTAACGGGTTGTTTTCTCAATCGTCAACCCCACAAGCAACACCGATTCGTGAAGTTGTGCAAGTGACGCAAGTGAAGGCAAATCCCACCGCTAAAGGTGTGGAGGTGATTCTACAAACCACCAAAGGGGAACAGTTGCAAGTTACTAATCGCAGTGCTGGTAATAGTTTTATTGCTGATATTCCTAATGCTCAACTGCGTTTACCCAATGGTGATGGATTTACATTCCGTTCTGAAAAACCACTTGCGGGAATTACTGAAATTTCTGTAACAAATTTTGATGATAACACGATCCGGGTAACGGTGATCGGTGAGGCAAGCTCACCAACAGTCGAGTTATTTGACAGTGATGAAGGTTTGATTTTTGGGTTGACAACTGCTGCATCTACTGCACAGCAGCCACCAACTCAACAAACACCTCAAGTAGAGCAGCCAGCGAACCAAACCCCACCAGAGCAACCATCAGCGCAGGGTGAGGAGCCAATTGAGCTGGTAGTGACGGGTGAGCAAGATGGCTATCGCGTACCGAATGCCAGTGTGGGAACGCGAACCGATACCCCCTTGCGTGACATTCCCCAATCGATTCAAGTCATTCCCCAAGAAGTGCTGCGCGATCAAAACGTCAATTCCCTCAACGAAGCTCTGAGAAACGTTCCTGGGGTAATTTCAAATACTTCTTCAGATGCCACCCAAAACGTTGGGTTTACTATTCGAGGCTTTGATACCACAGCCCGCAGCGGTAGTAGTTTTCTCAGAGATGGACTAAGAGACGGTGGAGATATACTCTCGGAAATCCCCAATATTGAAAGAATCGAAGTCCTCAAGGGTCCGGCTTCCGTGCTTTACGGAGCAGCTAATCCGGGTGGAACCATCAACCAGGTAACGAAACAACCACTACGCGATCCCTTTTATGCCATTGATGCTACGATTGGCAATTATGACTTCTATAAGGGTGGTATTGATTTATCAGGGCCATTGAACGACTCCAAGACGGTGCTGTATCGCCTTAACACATCCTACCTAGATAGAAAGAGTTTTGTTGATTTTTTTGAGCGGAAGGAATTCGCGATTGCACCAGTCGTAAGTTGGGCGATTGGGAAGCGAACTCGCTTAATCTTGGAAGGCGAGTATACAGAGGCAAGCAGTCCTTTATACCAAGGCTTGCCAGCAGCTGGTACAATACTTCCCAACCCCAATGGTCGCATTCCGCGCAATCGTTTCGCTGGAGAGCCTGATGGTGTTATTGATAGCACTTTGACTAGAGTGGGCTATCGGTTGGAGCATCAGTTCAGCGACAACTGGTCATTACAAAATGCATTTCGGGTGAGAGTTCAAAGAGGTGAAAATGGAAATGAGTCATACCCTCTTGTTAGTGGTCTTGACCCCAATAATCGAACCTTAAATCGTAATGCTCTTATCAATTCTGCCGATTACGACGACTACGATCTAAACGTCAATCTGACTGGCAGATTCTCAACGGGTTCAATTAGTCATCAGCTAGCCCTTGGTGTCGATTTGAGCAGATCGTTCTTAGGATACTCCAGGTTTGCTGCACCTTCACCAATAGACCTGTTCAACCCTGTGTATCGCCGACCTGTTGCTGGACCTTTCACCTTCCTTTTTGATGGTGCAGGCAGAACAGATACTCTAGGGATTTATATTCAAGATCAGGTGACGCTGGCAGAGAATCTCAAGTTGTTGCTGGGCGGGCGGTTTGATCTGTCTGAGCAAACCAGTCGTTTTCTGACAGATACCACCAATCAATCCAACGATGCCTTCAGTCCGCGTGTCGGTATTGTTTATCAGCCCATTAAACCCATTTCCCTCTATGCCAGCTACAGTCGCTCATTTACTCCAAATAGCGGCACCGCCTTTGATGGTAGCGTTTTTCAACCAGAGCGGGGTACCCAGTATGAGGTTGGGGTCAAGGCAGATTTGAATGAGCGAATTTCGGCAACCCTTGCCTTCTACGACCTGACCCGCTCTAATATTGCGACCGATGATCCAGATCCAGATCCAGCCCATTTAGGCTTCTCTATCCTAACGGGTGAGCAGCGCAGCCGAGGTGTTGAATTCAGCATTGGCGGCGAAATTCTGCCAGGGTGGAACATCATTGCAGGCTATGCTTACACGGATGCCCAAATCACCGAAGACAACACCCCGAATGTGGGCAATCTTTTGGCTAATGTCCCTAAAAATGCCTTCAACCTGTGGACAAGCTATGAAATTCAGCGCGGTTCCTTGCAAGGCTTTGGTGTGGGCGTGGGCTTGTTCTTTGTCGGAGAGCGGCAAGCCGATTTAGAGAATAGCTTTCAAATTCCCAGCTATCTACGGACGGACGCCGCGATTTTTTACAAGCGCGATCGGCTGCGCGCCGCCCTTAATTTTAGAAATCTGTTCAATGTCGATTATTTTGAAAGTGCCTTTAGTGATTTGACGGTTCTTCCTGGTGAGCCGTTCACGGTGCAGGGCACGATTTCGTGGCAGCTTTAATGAGAATATTGTGGATATTGATCGTGAAGCTATTCAAAATACGCCAATAGTTTTTGGCATGTGGCGCGATCGCACAGAATTTTCGTTGATTGATCCGGAAATCACTGAAGATACCAGACCAGAGTACAAGGATAATGAACCGAGTAATGTTGCCTGAAACAGTACCAGTTTATGGACAACCTATGAAATTCAAACAGGAAATTACAAAGGGTTGGGATTTGGCGGTGGATTATTTTTTGTGGGCGATCGCCAGGGAAACTTGGAGAATACATTCACGTTGCCTAGCTATGTGCGAACCGATGCAGCCATTTATTACCGCCGCGACAACTGGCGAGTTGGGCTGAATATCAAGAACTTATTTGATGTTTATTACTTTGAAAGTGCCGATAGTATAGTTTCAGTGCAATTTTAAATCCCGCTAGAGGGCAATCAGTCTTTAAATTGAGCGTTAGCGCAGCTTACCGGAGCGATCGCCCAATTCCCTTGAAGATTTGAATAATTTAGGCAGATATAATTGTGAGAAATCTAAAGGCGATCGCACCTGCTCAAATAGACAAAATACTCACAAATTCGTCTAAAGAATTCACTGCGATCGCACTATCCATTAAATTTTCTAATTTTTCCACACTCTCGCCCTCAAACCTGACTTCCACTTCATGGGGAATTTCGCCAAAGCGTTGTTCTAATACCCGGATTAACTGCCGTCGCGCACCCTGTTGAATACCTCTTTGCTCAATTTCGTTATACCAAGGCGATTCTCGCAATACTGCCATATCCTACCTGATGATTTGTTGCACTAAAGGCGATCGCACCTGTGAAATTTATATAAACAAAATACTCACAAATTCGTCTAAAGAATTCACTGCGATCGCACTATCCATTAAATTTTCTAATTTTTCCACACTCTCGCCCTCAAACCTGACTTCCACTTCATGGGGAATTTCGCCAAAGCGTTGTTCTAATACCCGGATTAACTGCCGTCGCGCACCCTGTTGAATACCTCTTTGCTCAATTTCGTTATACCAAGGCGATTCTCGCAATACTGCCATATCCCACCTCATGATTTGTTGTACTAAAGGAGTGTCTAACACAAAGCTAGCAAAAAATGCCAGCAATGATTCTAACTCGTTCAACTGTGCATCTGCTCGTAGCGCCTGTAATGCGCGTTGCACAACCGATACCTCTCCCCCTCCTTGCAGGATTGGCACAAAGGGTAACAACGATGGTAATGGTTGCTGAAATACTATCTCAGCATCGATTTCCCACAAATTAATCACGCGATAATCTTGAATGGCACGTAATCCCAAAAATTCCTGCTCGTAACTATTGACAATAGTTAAGGTGGATGGGGGCGGTAAAATGTTGATTAGTACTGGGTAAGTTGGCAATCGGTAGCGTTCTTGTGCCAAGGCAGCATAGGCTCTCATCCGTAGAGGCATCTGTGTTGTGTAACGCAACTGTAGTTCATTGAGTACGAGAAAATCTCCGTGAGTGGCGCTGTATGCTTTCACCAACACATCTGTTTCCCGGCTAATCCAGTGAAACTCAGAGCCGAGAATTTCTTTCGCCACAACTTCAGGACGCTGTGTCACCCACTTTACCCACGCATCGGGAGCTAAATTAATTAGTCGCTTGCTACCAATATCTGCTACTTTTGCCACAGGACGCTTGATATCTTTATCAGTAATTAATAGTACATCATAAAGATTGCAGTATTCTGGCGTTAATTTTTAAGTTGAAGCAATGTCTACACACTGTTTTAAGAAATGTATGATTGATGTATCTTAGGTTTTGAATCAACATTTCTGGATGTAAACCGCCGATGAAATCCGATAGTAAGCCAAACTATACAATTTTAGAAGTTCAAGAACTTGATGTTAATTATGGCGGCATCCAAGCTCTAAAAAAGATTAATTTAATTATTCAAAAAGGCGAGGTAGTTACTTTAATTGGTGCTAATGGTGCTGGAAAAACGACCACACTCCGCGCCATATCTAAAGTAGTTAATCCTAAAAGTGGCGTAATTATCTATAATGGACATAATATTAACCGCCGCCAAACTCACGAAGTTGTACAACTTGGCATCGCCCATTGTCCTGAAGGACGCAAAGTATTAGCGCGGCAAACAGTATTTGATAATTTACTTTTGGGTGCTTATATTCGCTCTAATCAAGCAGAGATAAAGGCAGATATTCAGCGCCAATTCGAGCTATTTCCGCGTTTGTCACAAAGACGCAATCAACTAGCAGGAACCCTCAGTGGTGGCGAACAACAAATGTTAGCGATCGCTCGTGCTGTAATGAGTAAACCACAACTCTTACTTTTAGATGAGCCTAGCTTAGGTTTAGCACCTGCGATCGTCCGGGAAATCTTCTCCATTATTGAAAATCTCCGTGCTACAGGCGTGACTATTCTGTTAGTTGAACAAAACGCTAATCTGGCACTACAAATTGCCGATCGCGGTTATGTTTTGGAAGCTGGTTCTATTACCTTAACAGGTGCAGCATCAGAATTAATTAGTGATGAGCGAGTCAAAAAAGCTTATTTAGGGTAATAATTATAGTGGAGTAATAATCTAATAAGTTTCTTATGAACTGGATTAGCGTAGATGAAATAAAAGGTGGCTTTTTAGGCTATATTCAGCGTGTTGAAGCTGGAGAAACTATTGTAATTCTACGTGGTGGAAAGCCAGTTGCTGAAATTAAGCCGACGGTAAAAGCACCTGATGCCTCTAGACCATTCGGACTATGTGCAGGAGAGTTTATTGTACCAGATGATTTTGATGAACCACTACCAGAGAATATCCTAAGTGAGTTTGAGGGTAAATGAAACTTCTGCTAGATACCCATATTTCCCTGTGGTTTATTAGTAGCGATTGCCGTTTGTCAAATACATTTATAGAGATTATTCGCAATACTGATGTTTAAAGCATGGTAGTCGTTTAGGTTGGTTAACGGGACTTAGACAAAAATTAGGCCCAAATGTAGCCCAAACTAGCTTTATAAGCAGCAAATACGTCACGATTAAGAGTTAGCCAATCAAAAAAGCAAAAAGACATAGCTGTTCGGAAGGCTTCTAAAGCTTCAGCAAAAGTGTTCAAAGGTTTCGAGGCCCACCTTCGTCTTAAACCTCCAGTCATCTGATGCCAAAGAATAAAAGTGTAGGCACAAAAAACTAAGATAAAATGCCTAATTAGACTTCTTTTATCTCAAATTCGTCAAAAGGTTCTTAGCTTTGATAAACGGATGGAAGAAATATCTTCTGGTGTTAGTTTTAAATATGGGAATGGTAATAGTAAAACAAGTAAGTTTTGTGCTGAATTTTACTTTGATAGTAAAGGAATACCAATCATATTTTTATGGTTAGGTTTAAAAAATAATAAGAGTGACCGCATAAGTAGAGCAAGAATTTGGACAGATTGGCAAGGTAATGCTTTGTTAGAGGGATATGTACCAAGTGGAATTGGTGAAAAAATAACTTCATATAAAAAGTTAATTTCCAACAGAATAGAAAAACTGCATACTATTATCAATAGAGAGCAAAAAATGCTGTATACCACCGATCTTAAATATATTTGGCAATATTGTAAAGACAGTAATAGAGTGAAGAGAAAGCTTAATAATAATGAGCCTATAGTTTATGAAGAATATAAGTTACTGGAAATTGATATTGAAAGATATGCTGTTGGAATGAAAAGATATGTTGTATTTGATTTTGGTGACTATGAACCTCTAAATGGATTTGTTGATGTAGCTTTAGAAAAATGGCGAAAAAGGCTTTGAGTAAAACTACATTGACAGCACTGATAAGTTTTCCTAATCATTAGTATTATTAAATATTATTACGATTTTTGTCATATATTAATATTTGCAGCCCTCCTTGCAGATATCTATATATTTGTTTAGCGGCGAATTCTATTCACCGGAATAATTAAACCCATGAGTCAAATAATCTGGATAGCAAGACACGCTAACCGCCTCGACTTCGTAAACCCCGATTGGTTTCTTACCGCCGAACGACGCTACGATCCACCCTTGTCAGATGATGGTATGGTGCAGGCACAGCAGTTAGCTAAACGTTTGAAAAAAGAAAAGATTGGTCATATTTTCGCTTCTCCTTTCCTGCGAACCGTACAAACGGCAAATGCAGTTGCAGAAATGCTCAACTTATCGATCAAACTCGAAACAGGTTTGAGTGAATGGCTAAATCCAGTTTGGATGACAGAAGAACCCGAAAGACTTTCAACTCCAATATTAGCAAAGTTATTCCCCAGAATTGACAGTAGCTATACTTCGCGTATCGCCGCCAAATATCCTGAAACTCACGAAAAAGTGCGAGAACGTTCTGGACAAACTGCTAGATGTTTAGCTACTGAGTTCTTCCCAGAGGATATACTGCTAGTGGCGCATGGTGCATCTGTGTTGGGCGGAGCAATGGGGCTGGTGGGAGAAATTGCTAAAACAGAAGTTAAAGCTTCTTTATGTTCTCTGGTAAAAGTGGTACGCCAAGACCCAGAATGGTTATTAGAACTAACGGGAGATACTTCCCATTTAACCCATATAGAAGAAGTTATTCGATTTGCTTAAACCTTTGATAGAGAGCTGCATTCATGGCTTCTGATACGTTGGGTATATCCTACACAAAAAAGTAATTAATTCACGAATAAATTTTATGACTTTGTTACTAGCAGGAGACATCGGCGGGACGAAAACTATTCTGCGATTGGTTGAAACATCAGATTCACCAGCTTTACATACTATTTATCAGGAAAGTTACCACAGTGCTGATTTTCCCGATTTAGTACCCATAGTGCAGCAGTTTTTGGTCAAAGCTAATACACCCATACCAGAAAAAGCTTGTTTTGCGATCGCCGGCCCTATTGTCAAAAATACTGCCAAACTGACCAATTTAGTCTGGTTCCTAGATACCGAACGTCTACAAGAAGAATTGGGTATCCCGCATATTTCTTTGATTAACGACTTCGCCGCCATTGGTTACGGCATTTTGGGTTTACAAAAACAAGACTTGCACACGTTGCAAGTTGGCAATTCTCAACCCGAAGCCCCGATTGCAATTATTGGTGCTGGTACTGGCTTAGGGCAAGGATTTTTAATTAAACAGGGAAATAACTATCAAGTTTTTTCTTCAGAAGGTGGACACGCTGACTTTGCCCCTCGGAACGAGATCGAGTTTCAACTGTTAAAATACCTGCTAGGTAAGCATGATATCCAGCGCCTTTCTGTAGAACGTGTGGTTTCTGGAATGGGAATTGTAGCGATTTACCAATTTTTGCGCGATCGCAAATTTGCTACCGAATCACCAGATATCGCCCAAATCGTTAGAACTTGGGAACAAGAAGCGGGACAGGAAGAGAAAAGTGTCGATGCTGGTGCTGTTATTGGTACGGCTGCACTAGAAAAACGCGATCGCCTCTGCGAACAAACTTTGCAATTATTTATAGAGGCTTACGGTGCAGAAGCCGGCAATCTCGCCCTGAAACTTCTACCTTACGGTGGCTTATACATTGCTGGTGGAATTGCACCCAAAATCCTGCCCTTAATCCAAAATAGTGGTTTCTTATTAAATTTCACCCAAAAAGGTAGGATGCGCCGCCTCCTCGAAGAGATCCCAGTGTATATTATCCTCAACTCGCAAGTCGGCCTAATTGGTGCTGCTTTATGTGCTGCTAGGTTATAACAGCTGGCATCATCAGTGAGATCGGCATCTCAAAGGGCAAAAAATATGACAGTTAAAAGTCTGTTGCCACTAATAGCCGCCACGATAGTCTGTGGTGGCTCTGTTTTTGTAGAAGCGCGTCAACCCAAACCTCCGGTAGCTGTTGTCAAACCAACCGTTTCTCAACCCGTACAGCCACAATGGAAGTTATACACCGCTCCAGATGGACGTTTTACGATTTTGATGCCGGGAAGCCCCAGCAGAAACACCGAATACCAAAAAACTTATATGGGAGAAATTAACCTAGAAATATTTGTTGCTCAACCACCAAAACAGCAAGTAGCATACATAGTTGCTTACAATGATTTTCCTTATAGTTACGGTCAAATGGCTGACCCCCAAGCTGTACTTAATAATGCACGGGATATGGCTTTAAAGACTACGAAAAGCAATTTAATTAGTCAACGAAACATTCGTAGTTCTAATAATCATCCCGGCAAAGAAATTGAGTACATAAATTCTGGAGGTAAAATCACTATTAGTAGAATGTATGTTGCCGAAGGAAGATTATATCAAGTAATGGCAATAACTACAAAAAAACAGCAGAAGACACTAGCTAAAACCATCACTGGGTATTTAAATTCTTTCCATGTAGTTTTAAAAAAGTGAAATAACTAACAACCTCTAATATATTAGCCTTGTAATCAATTACAAGGCTAATACCAATTGTAAAAAAGAATGCGACAAATACACCATTTGTAGAGACGCGATTCATCGCGTCTTGACCCAAGGATGTGTTGCAATCATTAATTGAAGTAGTATTTTGTTAACGTGAGTTCGATGAACCTCTCCCTCCCAACCTCCCTCTCCCACGGGGAAAGGGAGGAGCAACGAGAAATTAGAGTTTTGGCTCCCCTCTCCGTGTCGGAGAGGGGTTGGGGGAGAGGTCAAAAAAGGGCTTGTCGAACTCACGTTTTGTTAAAGTAGACCATCGGTGCGTTAGCTGCCGGCATAACATACCCTACGAAAATTGTTAGCAAGGATGCAATAAAAGCTTTAGTGTCAGCTTAATGCTGGAAAATGAAACTTGTATGATCGTTGTCAAAGTTCCTCTTTCGCAATATTATGAGCGAATTACAGACCCAACTAGCAACCGATAACTGGATAACAGCAACTTGGGATGAATATATCCAAATAATTGAAAATCCTGCCTACGAAAAAGCCAAAGGCTACTACCACAATGGACAGATGAGGATTGAAATGCCACCACTAGGCCATGACCACGCCTGCGACAACACAATTATTGCCTTTGCTGTTAACCTTTTTTGCACAATTAAAGGCATCCCTGCCAAAGGCTTAACTAATTGTACATATCGGAAAACAAACTTTAAGGAAGCTCAACCTGATGTGTCTTACTATATTGGTGAAAATGCTGATGTCATTCCCTACGGCACTTCTATCATCAACTTAGATATATATCCGCCACCAGATTTAGTTATTGAAGTAGCTAATACCTCACTTGCTGACGATCAAGGTGAAAAACGACTTTTGTACGAAGATTTAGGAGTAAAAGAATACTGGATTTTAAATGTCCAGAATGTCCAAGTTATGGCTTTTGCTATTGAAAACCAAGGTAGTAGGCGGATTACAGAATCTCAGGTATTACCAGGATTAGCAATTTCTTTATTAAACGATGCATTACAGCGAACTCGTCAAATAAATCAAAGTCAAGTTGGTGCTTGGTTATTAACCGAATTTCAGCAATAATTACAAAGAAGGCAGGAGGCAGAGGGCAGTTCTTGCTGGAGAAAAGAAGTATGAATAAAAACTTTAGTTCTGGGTCATTGCCCAGTTTAAAAGAGGAATTGAAAAGAGCGGAAAGTGCGCCAGATACAAAGCGTCCACAGCCTAAGTCCCACGTTTTAAAACGTGGGTTCCTCCTGCCTCCTATCTCTTGCCTCCTGAAAAACTGATTTGTGAGAATTGCCAGCCGTAGATTCCCAGCTTCTCAAAAAAGTCGGGGATCTTGTTTCTCACCAATAGTTCAGGATTGCACTAATATGCTGTGGCTAAAGTCACCCTTTCAGGTGAAGACATACAGAAATACGAATGCCTAGTATGAAGGAAGATTAAGCAACTATGAAGCGAATTATGCGTCTGGTTGCTATTTGACTCATAAAAATTTAATCCCAAAGCTTTAACAATCCCATATTACCCATTTGTCCTCTAACTAAAAAATATTCTTATACAGCAAGATTTACAGGCTTCTATAATATGGCTACGCACATAGAAATTCCAGTTATTGGCAAAGTTAAGTATCCATTGCGCTGGCTGATTGGGCTGATGGCGGGGAGTGCTTTGGTTGTGGGTACTGTAACAACTTATACCTTGGTAAATCAAGGGACAAACAAAGAAGATATTGCTCAATTAACTGTGCCAGTTGCAGCACAAAACGTTACTTTGCGGATTACAGCTAGTGGCAAAGTCGTGCCAGTTCAGAGCGTAAATATTAGTCCGAAGAACCCTGGTGTGCTGTCGCAATTATACGTGGAACAAGGCGATCGCATTCAACAAGGGCAAATTCTCGCCCGCATGGATAGTGCTGGTATTGAGGCTCAAAGGAGCCAATACCGCGCTAACTTAGCCCAAAGTCAAGCACAGCTAGCCGAAGCCCTTGCTGGTAGTCGTCCTCAAGAAATCGCTCAAGCTAGGGCGCGATTAGCACAAGCTCAAGCCCAACTAGCTGCGGCTAAGGCTGGTAATCGTCCTCAAGAGATTGCTCAATCTCAATCCCAAGTAGATGCAGCTCAAGCAAGGGTGAATTACACCAGCGAACAGGTAAAGCGTTACCAATATCTATATAAAGAGGGAGCAGAGAAAAAACAATTACTCGATCAAGCCATCAGCGACGACAAAAGTGCTAGAGCCAATTTAGAAGAAGCTAAAAAACGATTTTCCTTAGTCCAAAGTGGTACTCGGAATGAGGAAATCGACCAACGCCAAGCTGCTGTTAACGAAGCACGGGCAGCATTGGTACTGTTAGAAGATGGCACTCGTTCTGAAGAAATTGCCCAGCGTCAAGCCGCTGTTGCATCTGCTGAGGCTCAGTTAAAGGGTGTACAAGTGCAGTTGGAAGATACTATTATTCGCGCTCCTCTGTCAGGAATTGTTACCCAAAAGTATGCCGAACCAGGCGCGTTTGTCACACCCACAACTTCTGCTTCTACTAGTGCATCGGCAACTTCTAGTTCAATTGTCGCCGTAGCACGCGGTTTAGAAATATTAGCTCAAGTTCCCGAAGCCGATCTTGGCAGAATGAAACCGGGACAGCAGGTGGAAATTGTCGCCGATGCCTATCCCGACCAAGTTTTTAAAGGTCATGTGCGCCTAATTGCTCCAGAAGCAGTAGTGGAACAAGGTGTGACATCATTCCAGGTGCGGGTTGCTATCGATACTGGCATAGATAAACTACGTTCTGGCTTAAATGTGGATCTGACTTTTTTAGGCGATCGCGTTAATAATGCCTTGGTATTACCAACGGTGTCAATCGTCACCGAAAAGGGTAAAACTGGCGTACTCGTACCAGATGCAAACAATAAACCCCAGTTCCGCGAAGTTACAGTTGGGGCACAAATTCAAGATCAAACTCAGATTTTAGGGGGAGTTAAAGAAGGCGATCGCATTTTTGTTAACCCACCCAAAGACTACAAAATCGAGAAGGTCAAAGAAAAAAATAATTCGTAATTCGTAATTCGTAATTCGTAATTATAAGTAAGTCGGCGAGAAAAAACCTAACTAGGTTACGTAATGTAAATACACCTAAAACCCTTACAAATGACTAAGGACAAATGACAAATGACAACCCTCACTAGTTATCTTTATTTGCACCTACTTATTAAGATATGAATTTCCTCGAAAGCATGAATATGGCGGGGAAAACCCTGCTGTCAAATAAGTTGCGTAGCGCCCTCACGATGTTGGGTATAGTTATTGGCAACGCTTCGGTGATTGCGATGATTGGCATTGGCGAAGGTGGACAAAAATACGTGAATAAACAGCTGGAGTCTCTAGGGCCAAATGTGCTATTTGTACTGCCAGGAAATCAAGAAACTCAGCGGATCTCCTTTGAAGTGCCAAAAACTCTGGTGTTGCAAGATGCAGATGCGATCGCTTCTCAAGTACCAACAGTAGTAGGAGTTGCACCAGAGTTAAACAGAAGACAGGTAGTTACATACCGCAACAGAAACACCGATGTCAATATCATTGGCACAACTCCCTCGTTCCTATCAGTGCGGGATTTTGAAACTGCTAAAGGCAGGTTTTTCTCAGAGATAGACATTAAGCGCAGTAACCAAGTCGTTGTGCTAGGTGGAGACTTGGCAGAAAAACTATTCGGTAATAGTAATCCTGTAGGCCAGCAATTGCGAGTCGGAAATACCAGCTTTCAAGTGATTGGAACGTTAACAGCCAAAGGTTCCAGTGTGGGAGCAGATTATGATGATGCTGCCTTAATCCCAATCACCACATCAGCAAACCGACTTGTGGGCAAGAATTCTCCTTATGGTATTGCCTTAGATTACCTTGTTGCTGCCGCTCGTGATTCCGAGAGTGTGGATGCAGCAGAGTTCCAAATTACTAATTTGCTACGTCTACGGCACAAAATTAATGGTGAAGATGACTTTACTCTTCGCACCCAGAAAGATGCTTTGCAAACTGTCGGCCAAATTACAGGTGCATTGACAATTATGCTAGCTGCGATCGCCGGGATATCCCTGTTTGTCGGCGGCATTGGGATTATGAATATTATGCTTGTCTCCGTCACCGAACGCACCCAAGAAATCGGATTAAGGAAAGCGATCGGGGCAACTGAGCAAGATATTTTGCTACAGTTCATCATTGAGGCAGTGATTGTTTCTGCAGCTGGCGGCTTAGTTGGGACTGCGGTTGGTATCAGTGGCATTCTATTAGTGGCAGCCTTGACTCCTTTAGAAGCGAGTCTTTCTCCTGTAGCGATTACTATGGCAGTTGGTGTCTCTGGAGGAATTGGTTTATTCTTTGGCGTTATTCCTGCACGTCGCGCTGCTAAACTCGACCCGATTGTGGCTTTGAGAAGTGCCTAGAGTGATAGAAGAATACTAATTACGGCTAATAAACAACCACAAAATTGTTTTCGCTTAGTGACAATCCAGTAGATAGTTGTGCAAATTTTATCTGAGTGAACCCAGACGCACTGCCATCAAGGTCAAAGAACAATCCACCTGTAGCGCTGTTGTAGATAAATCGTTGATTGCTTGTGGTTGCAGATGTTCCGATTGTAAACTGGCTTGTCTTTAGTGAACCATATGATAAACCTTTATCAAAACCAACAGCCGATATCTGAATCAGTTGATTAGTGGCGTTGAAGTCATAAATAGTATCAACGCCTTCATTGTAATTATAGAAAACAAAGGTATCATTACCAAAACCACCAGTGAGAATATCATTACCATTCCCACCATAAAAAGTGTTATTGCCTAATGCGCTATATGCACAGAGAGTATCATTGCCATCGCCGCCAGAGAGCTGATTACTGCTTTCGGAATAGTCAACACGCAAGGAATCATCACCAGTACCACCGTTGAGGGTGTTACCATAATCAGAGCCATTAGAGGTGGAGAGAGTATCATTGCCATCATCCCCGTTAAGGAAGTTATTGCCAGTAAGACCATTAATACTTAAGTAATCGTCACCAGCACCACCTTTGAGAGTGTTATTGCCTGAGCTATCTTCATCATTGAAGTAAGAGGCAAATAGAGAATCATTACCATCGCCCCCAGAGAGCTGATTATAGCCATCAAAAGAGTTAATACTAAAGTTAATACTCAAATAATCGTCACCAGCGCCACCATTAAGTGTGTTAACACCTACACTATCGATGAGAGTATCATTTCCTGCATTACCCCGCAGCAAGTCGTCACCACTAGCACCGTTGAGATAGTCATTGCCTGTACCACCAATGAGAGTATTATTCCCTGCACCACCGTTGAGGGTGTTGTTACCTAACGCGCCAAAGGCAGAGAGAGAATCATTGCCATCACCCCCAGAGAGGAGGTTATTGCCTGTTGAATAGTCAATATTCAATGTATCGTCCCCAGCGCCACCGTTGAGGGTGTTCTTGCCTGACGTTACAGTATTGCCCCCCTCATAGTCGTTGTACAGGAAGCCAGAGCCGGAGAGATAATCATTGCCATCACCTCCATCCAGCAGATTATTGCCTGATGAATAGTCAATATTTAATGTATCGTCGCCAGTACCACCGTTGAGGGTGTTATTGCCTAATGTGACATGATAATAACTTTCGTAGGAGTCGTTATCGTCGTGGTAGTAGCCAGAACCGGAGAGAGAATCATTACCATCCCCACCAGAGAGGAGGTTATTGCCTGGTGAATAGTCAATATTTAATGTATCATCACCAGCACCACCGTTGAGGGTATTCTTGCCAGAAGCGGCGAAGAATCCTTCGTAGTAGACGAAGGAGCCAGAGGCTATGAGAGAATCATTATCATCGCCACCATTAAGTAGGTTATCGCCTTTTGAAAAGTTAATATTAAACGTATCGTTACCAGCACCACCGTTGAGGGTGTTATCGCCTAAAGAGGGAACAATGCCGTATCTGGTAGTATTGCCAGAGGCGAATAGAGAATCATTGCCATCGCCCCCAGAAAGTAAGTTATCACCTTTTGAAGCTTGAATATCCAAGATATCGTTACCAACGCCTCCATCCAGTAAGTTATTGCCTGTTGAATAATTAGCAGTCAAGTAATCATCACCAACGCCACCGTTAAGGGTATTATTGCCTGAGGCGCCAAAGTAACTGAAGTAATCGAAGCCAGAGAGGGAGAGAGAATCATTGCCATCTCCACCAAAAAGGAGATTATTGCCTGATGAATAGTCAATATTTAATGTATCGTCACCAGTACCACCGTTGAGGGTGTTATTGCCTGAGGTGGTAGCGGCATTAAGAGAATCATTGCCATCGCCAGCATCGAGAAGGTTATCGTCTTTTGAAAGGTTAATATTAAACGTATCGTTACCAGTACCACCAACGAGGGAGTCATTTCCTATACTACCAATGAGAGTATCATTGCCCACACCACCAATGAGAGTATCATTGCCCGCACCACCCCGCAGCAAGTCGTTCCCACTTTTGCCGTCGATTTTGTCATTACCCCCCTGACTATTAATCACATCATCTGAGTTGTCAAAACCGTTAACATTATTGTCGAGGTCGTTAAGGAAGGTAACTGTGTTCAAGTTGAAGATAGCGCTTTGAGTGGAGTTGGCATTGAAGACATCAAAGCTGTCCGCGATGCTAGTTTGCCCATAAAACAGGATATTGCCCAAGTCTACAGTGGCTCCTGTAGATTTACTCAAGTTTTCCAAGTTTTCTAGAGCAAAGTTTTGCAGAATGATTTGGCGATCGCTTACCCCTTCAAAGGTGATTTCCAGATTGCTGCCATTCTGGGTCAGCAGCAAATTTTGGGCAGTAAAGCCGAAGCCCTGGAATTGTAGGATGTCTACTTCAGCAATGACTTCTACCGAAGGATTTACACCTTTACCTACCCCACCAAAATCGGTGATGATATTAGTGTCGCTACTCTCGCCGCTGAAAACAAATTTATCCTTGCCGCTTCCACCAGTCAAAGTGTCCTTGCCAAAGGAAATTGTGATGGTATCGTTGCCTGCAAGACCCTTAATCGTGTCCGCTTCGTAAGTGCCTACTAGAGTATCGTTATCATTGGTTCCAATGATATTTGCCATAATTTTTACCTACCTGAATACATATTTTCCTTTTTGAATGCTGCGATCGCTCTGGCTTCACCTGCATCCCTAAGTGCCGACAATTTGCTAGCTATGTTTGAAAGTGCTTCATCCCAAGAAATTGCCTCAAATTTAGAATCAGGTTCACCTTTGTTTCCAGCAACCTGCTTCATTGGGTGTTTCAAACGAAAACGATCAGCATTAACCCTTGAGTTTCGCCTTCGTACTCAATTGCATAGCCTTCGCGGTTTGGTTGTCTGCGAATAACGAACTGAAGTTTCAACTCCCAGTCCCAAAATTTATCTTCTTGTCCGTACAATCTTAGCCCCTACGGCGATCCATAAAGGCTTAGATGCGCGATCGCTGCAATCCATTGAAGTAATTTTGCTGAAAAACGGGAAAACTATGGTTAATCCCAAATGGGGAAATTTCTATAAAAATCCTGAATAGCAAAATGCTCAAAAAATCTTTGCTTAACTGTTTAATTTTACCTGTTTCTCTAGCAATCGGGCTGTGCGTGGGAACGCTTTTCGATTCCCAAGCCAAGGCTTTACCAGGACAAAGTACAGAGGAAGTAGGCACTTGGATTAAAGCACATCCGACACTCCGCCCCAGGAGAGGGGAACGATTATTTGTGCAAAAGACTGATACAGCTGCCCAACGATTCACTTTTCAAGCGTCGGTATTGCCTCCTGGTAGAGTGGAGTTTTCCAAAGACCGTGGCACAATTCGCAGTGAGCGCATTGCTATGTATGATGCCATTAACGGTATGACATTCGATCGCCTCCAAGAATCCTTGCGGGTGATTTATGGCTTGGAGATTTATCAAGACTACGATCGCGCCCAAGTCGTGTATGAATATCCCAACCAGAAGGTAGTTAATTCCGCACGTCTGGCCAAAACTCCGATTCGGGAAGCCTTAAAAGGAGAATTACGAGTAGGCGATCGCTATGTATATTGGATAGAAGTTGCCCAACCCCAGAATGGCAAAGCTTTTACCGGTCAAATGACCGTTTTGCTCAAAACTGACCTAGACAAGTTAGAAAATGAACTGCAAATTCGTTAATGGCTATTAGTCATTAGTCATTAGTCATTAGTCATTAGTCAAGAGTTATTCTTTTCTGCTCCCCCTGCTTCCCCTGCTCCCCCTGCTCCCTTGTCCCCTTGTATCTTTCATCTCTTCCCCAACTCCATCTGAGCTAAGGTTTGCCATATACCCGAAAAGATACTTTCAGCTGCTAAGGAAATTCGTAATAAATCTTCTTTGAATAGTGGTGGCCAATCAATCCCGGCTTTACGCCCTGCGCCAAATAGCTGTTGCGCCTTAATGCTTAACTGATAAAGGGCCAAAGCCAGTTCTCGGTCTAGGCTCTTTGCATCTTTGAGGGCTTCAAACACCACTTTCAATGCTAACAAAATCGAAGTGATCTGACCGGGTACCGGCGGTTTGCCCTGTTTCATACGCGTTAACAGCGCATCTGGGTTTTCCTCGGTTGTGATTGTCTGATCTATGAGGAGTTTCCTAGCTGTTTCGTAATTCATGTAGTCAGTTTAGCGCACATTTTGCTTCAGCAGTAATACTTAATTAAAAAGTCATAAAACGGCTTTCTAGTTATTTATATAGGACTCATATTTGATTGCGTGGAAAAAAGTCAGTACACCTTTATCCCTTCTTCCCAGTCCTCAGTAAAGAGTCCCTAGTCTCTACGAGTAATTTTCCGAATCAAATCGGATTGCTATAGCAATCTCTGATGATTTGTGAAATGATAGGCGTGGGGAAAATGATCGGAAATTGACGATGCTCTAGGTTAACCAGATAGACTGAATATAATATCTTTGAAAAATTCACATTACTAGGAGTCAGAAGTAAAATGTTCTCACCGAATTTACTAGAACTTGAGCGCTCTATCCTTGCCTTGTCTGTAGAGGAGCAACTTTGGTTGTTAGAAAGTATTGTTCGACAAATCCGAGAAAGTGAGTATGTCAAAGATAAATTGGCTGATGCTAAAAATCTAGATGAACAATTGCAAGTAACCGCTTTTGAGCCAAAGATGCAAACACAAATTACTGCTATAAATGATGAGTTTGCAATTTCTGAAATCCTCTGATATGTAGGAATAAACATTATGAAATTGCCAGACATAAAAAATTAAATATCCAAGTTCTCAGTCAGCGATCGCAAAAAAATTGCTGACTGCGATCGCCGCTCACTACCAAACAACTCAGACCGAAGTTTTGTCCGCGCTAATTATACAAGTAAAATTTGTAACATCTTACTCAATTATCTGGCTTACTACAATAGATGAAAAAAGAAAAACCTTGGTTTATATTTTCCGAAAAACCAATACTGTTCATCAATTCCAGTTTGCTAAATCTTTTGGTTTTTAAACTATAGGGCATTGGAGAAACAGCTAATTTATTTTTAATAATAAAACCAGCTTTTTGAATCTTTGCAATCAATTCATCAGGTGTATATTCAATCTTATGTTCAGGATGTACAAATCCTCTACGTACCAAAAGCTTTGTAAGCTGACGATTTGGCGTATCTAAACAAAATGCTCCACCTGGTTTGATGACTCTAAACACTTCTTGAATTACTTTCTCTGCTTCTTCTTCTGTTACATGCTCAATGCTTTGTCCTGACCACACAAGGTCAACAGTATGTTCTGGAAAATTAGATAAATCTGCCATTGAGCGATAGATATAATTAATTTTTGTAAGATTATCTGGAGTTATGAATTGCTGAGGATGTTCCTCAGATTGCGAATTATAAATTCTTTCCTCCCGTGGTAGATCAACAATATCCAACTGTTGCGGATTGTATGGATAACCCATGACCATAAGAGCACCTTCTGGCGAACCAGGGCAAGAACCTCCTAAATCGAGAATATACTCAGCCTGTGGCAATATTTCTTGTACGAGTTTGACTCTTGCGAGATGATGTGCGTCTATGCCTGTTCGAGAAAAGAGTTTTTGTTCAATCCCAATTGGTAGCATTAAATAAGAGAGAATAACCTGAATTCTTGAAAAATTACCTTTATCAAGATTATTTTTGTAGAATAAAAGTTCTTCCTTTGAGAGTGGAGAAAATAAAAAATATGCATATACTAAATTAACAAATTCTTCATTATTTGGTGAACGCCAATTAGAAAGGTAGAACAATCCTAGAAAAACAGCAAACCAAAATATCCGAATTATATCTTTAGGATAATATCTGACATACCTAAAAACCTTAGAAAAAAAAACACTATATTTAACTATTATTTTATTTTGAAGTTTAGTCATAGTAAGCACCTATATATAGCAATCATAAATGATCCGTGAAAAATTTTAATTAATATAGGATAGCCTTTATTCATCAAAACCTGGATCTAGTGGGTAAACCACATACTAGGTGTATTTTTAAAGTTAAATAGAAGTCCTATATTTCTTAACTTTACTAAGAATATTAGTATATTTATGGCAATTATCACATAAACAATAACTGCGATCGCCTAGTTTTGTCAGGTAAGCGATCGCAAAATAAAATTATTCTGCATACAGTTCATTTGAAATTTTAAATAATAATTAATATTTTGTTACAAGTTGGACTTGTTTGACTGTATATAGTTGTTAAGCAATAAGTACCATAGATAACTCCGATGTAATCTTTAGAGATTGACTTTTGTTTCATACATCTTTACGTTTTCATCATATTCTGGTAAGGCAATAGTGTAAAAACGCTCTTGTGATGTTGCTGATTAACAAAGTTTGGGGGTTTAAGTCCCCTGTCTCTATAGACAGCAGGTTTTGTGTCGGGGTTAAATCCTCGTTACAAAACGTAATTGCGAATTGCTCTCTTCGCAGCGTTAGCGAGTCCGCGTACTCTTACAGAGAAGCAAGCTACGCGCAGCGTCTCGTAGAGAGCGTCATTGCGAATTGCGAATTGGTTTAATCAGTCAATAGGGGCAATCTCGCAAAAACAAATATCTTGGGTGCTTATTACATTGTTTGAAGTTATGTAGCCTTTTGATTACGGCCTATCAACCACTGCGGTAAACTATGCGTTGATTATGATTCTTTCGCAGAGAAGAACACTCGAAAGGAGCCGTTTTTTCAATGTCTCATACCGTAAAAATCTACGATACCTGCATTGGCTGCACCCAATGCGTCCGCGCTTGCCCTACTGATGTACTTGAGATGGTTCCTTGGGATGGCTGTAAAGCTGCTCAAATTGCCTCTTCACCCCGTACAGAAGACTGCGTGGGCTGTAAGCGTTGCGAAACCGCTTGTCCCACCGACTTTTTGAGCATCCGGGTTTACCTGGGCGCTGAAACAACTCGCAGTATGGGTCTAGCTTACTAAAAAGCTGAGTGCTGATCGGAGTGCTGAGTGCTGAGTACTGAGTGCTGAGATAAAAAGAAGTAAATTAAAAATACAATTTTTTGATTCTTCACTCGGAACTCGCAACTCGGCACTCAAGACTTTTAAGTGTCTCAATAGCAATCACCTTTACGATCATAGAGTGGACACTGCCCGCCTTACGAAATCGCAATTTTAGATTAGGGATATAATCTCTGGGTATCTAAATCCTAGAAGCTGTATTTGTACCGTCAAGTCAAAAGCTGACGGGGAACCCGCTGTAAAAAAACCTAAAATCCATAACAAGACCTAGTGGTAGAGGGAGTAAAATACTCCCTTTTTTCTTTGCAAAATGTCCACTTTATGCTACCGACTATACTGGATTTAATCATCCTGAAAAAAAGTGGTGTGAAGAATGTGCGGAATTGTTGGATATATAGGCACTCAAGCGGCGACAGACATTTTACTGGCTGGACTGGAGAAACTAGAGTACAGGGGCTACGATTCGGCTGGAATTGCCACTGTTTGGGAAGGTGAGGTAAATTGTGTGCGGGCAAAGGGTAAACTCCATAACCTGCGTTCTAAACTGGAACAAATAGAAACCCCTGCTCCAATTGGTATTGGTCATACACGCTGGGCAACTCATGGTAAACCAGAAGAATACAACGCCCATCCCCATTTAGATACGGCAAAGCGAGTAGCGGTAGTGCAAAATGGCATTATCGAAAACTACCGCGAGTTACGTGAAGAACTCAAAGCAAAAGGACACGAATTTCGTTCTGAAACTGATACCGAAGTCATTCCCCATCTGATAGCCGAATTTTTAAAGAATCTTCCCCCCTCATCTCCCTTCCTAGAGGCAGTTCGCCAAGCCGTTAACCACTTGCGCGGGGCGTTTGCACTTGCAGTTATTTCTGCTGACTACCCCGATGAATTAATTGTTGTCCGCCAACAAGCACCTTTGGTAATTGGTTTTGGCCAAGGGGAGTTATTTTGTGCGTCTGATACGCCTGCGATCGTTTCCTACACCCGTGCGGTGCTACCTCTGGAAAATGGCGAAATTGCCCGCCTCACACCTTTGGGCGTTGAGATTTACAATTTTGCTGGCGACAGGTTGAAAAAACAACCCCGGCTGCTCAACTTCAATCCTGCAATGGTAGAAAAGCAGGGATTCAAACACTTCATGCTCAAAGAAATTCATGAGCAACCAGGGGTAGTAAGAGCTAGTTTAGACGCATACTTTAATCCAACCGAATCTACCGAATCGCCAATCAATCTTGGTTTACCTGAAGATTTATACAACGATTTAGAACAAATTCAAATCCTCGCCTGTGGTACAAGTTGGCATGCAGCATTAATCGGAAAATATTTACTCGAACAACTAGCAGGAATTTCAACTCAGGTGCATTACGCTTCTGAGTATCGCTATGCACCATCACCCATGACGGCTAACACGTTGATTGTTGGTGTTACCCAATCAGGCGAAACCGCCGATACCCTAGCAGCTTTGGCGATGGAAAAAGAACGTCGCCAGGGGAAAGAACCCAAATATCAAGCGCGACTACTGGGCATTACCAATCGCCCCGAGAGCAGCCTTGGTCATCTAGTACCGCATGTTATCAGTACCCTAGCGGGAATTGAAATTGGGGTAGCAGCGACGAAAACTTTTACCGCCCAACTGATGGCGTTTTATGCATTGGCATTGGATTTAGCCGCTCGTCGTCAGACAGTTTCAAAAGATACATTAGATCAAATTATTAATGGGTTGCGACAGATTCCCAAAGAAATTGAAGCAACTTTAGAAAGTCAGGAACGTTTAACCGAACAGCTAGCCCACGAATTCGCTGAAACCAAAGATTTCATTTTTGTGGGCAGAGGAATTAACTTTCCCATTGCTTTGGAAGGGGCGTTGAAATTAAAAGAAATCAGCTATATTCACGCCGAAGGGTATCCGGCTGGAGAGATGAAACATGGCCCGATCGCTCTATTAGATGCGAAAGTACCAGTAGTTGCGATCGCAATCCCTGGTAGTGTTTACGAAAAAGTTATTTCTAATGCCCAAGAAGCCAAAGCCAGAGATTCTCGGTTAATTGGCGTTACTCCCGTCAACGATGGCGAAGCGGCGGAAATCTTTAACGATATTCTTGCCATCTCTCATGTGGAAGAATTGCTTTCTCCGATTTTGACAGTAGTTCCTTTGCAATTATTGGCTTATCATATTGCTGCCCGTCGCGGTTTGGATGTTGATCAACCTCGTAACCTTGCCAAAAGTGTTACTGTGGAATAGTAGTATTTTATACTTAAGGTTCAGTTGTGGAGGAATAATAAAGTCGTATAACAAATAAAAAAGTTATACAATACATAAAAAAGTTGTACAATTTATCCTGTAGGTGTGTATGTGAGCATCTACAGGAGTTTTTATGGCTAGAAGCAATCAAGATTGGACGCAAGCCAAGTTTGAGCGTTACTTCAAGGAAGGGCGTGGTCAGGGTACTGGTAAAGACTATCAGCCTTGGATAAAGATTCAGGATTTTCCTTCAAAGGGTCGTGTTTCCAGACCCCCAGGTTGGAAAACAAACCGAGAACATCATCTGTTTTCTGATAACGAGAAGCGGCTATTTTATGTGTTTGAGTGGTCTGATGCGATTGTAGATATAAGAGAGCAGTTTCCTCTACTTGACCTTGACTTATCAATGAGTATCGCAGAAAAAATGGCTATTAACCATCCCAAAGACCCTCAAAGTAATACTCCCTATCCTTTAACCACGGATTTTATGCTTTCTGTCAGGCAAGGCGAAAAGATAGTCCAGAAAGCACGAACATTTAAGCTAACCAAGGATTTGGGAAGTAAGTCTGTAGCTGAAAAATTTGAGTTAGAAAAGCGTTACTATGCTGCCAAAGGTATTGATTGGGGAATAATTACAGAAAAAGAAGTTCCTAAACTATTAGCGGAAAATATTGAGTGGGTTCATACTGCTTATAAATTAGAGGAAAATGCAGATATAAATCTCGAAGAACTACGTAACATTGCCAACATTTTAAAGTCCAAGCTTCAGGAAGCTGATTCAAGCATCAATCGAATAACAACGGGTTTAGATAAAGACATGAATATAGAGCCTGGTACATGCCTCTATCTTTTTAGACATCTTATCGCTCGGAAAGAAATCATTATGGATATGTTACTAACCAAAATATCTAGTTCCCCTTCTTCAAAAGAAATTAAAAAGATTATTTAAAATAATACGAGGTGCTTTACATGATTAATGAATTATTTGTCAATGACTTGATTGAATGGATTGATGAATCAGGTAATAACTTCGTAGAACGAGTTCTTTGGATTGATGAAGGATATACTATAGCCTTTGTTTTTGATATAAATACTAAAACAGGATTTCCAGAACCTAAAAAAATTTCAGAGATTATAGAAGCTATTTCTGATAGTCGTGCATTGAAGCTTAAATCAGATCCGTGGGCAAGAATAGTCAGAGATGAAGATTTGTCAGAGAAGGAAAAAGAACTGAGAGATAGAGCTTGGCAAATAATTTCATTTATCATTACTCAAGAACCCTCGGTTTACTATCGAGATTATAGAGGTACTTTAGTTCAGCAGACTATTGAAAAATATAATGCAGGTAGAAGTAAAGGTAAATTAGTAGAAATAAGTGTTTATAAATATTTAAGAAGATTTTGGCAGAGGGGTAAAAATAAAAATGCTCTTCTGCCTGATTATGCAAATTCTGGTGGTAGAGGAAAACCTAAAACATCAGGAGACAAGAAGAGAGGAAGACCAAGAAAATATGCACATGACCAAGAAATTAGTACTGGGGTAAATGTCACAGAGGAGGATAAAAAAATCTTTAGATTTGCAGTTACTAAGTTCTACAACAATCCTAAAGAAAATTTTTTAACTACTGCTTATAATTTGATGATCCAAAATTTTTACCATGAGGATTTTTATTATGATGAGAATGGAGTGAAAAAAAGCATTTTAATCCCTCCAGAAAAACAACCTACATTTACTCAGTTTAAATATTGGTATGAAGTAGAACAAACTGATATTAGGAAGACTATTATATCCCGTAAAGGTTCTAGAAAGTATGCTCTTGAGTATCGGGCTATTACAGGAACCTCACAAATGGAAACGATGGGGCCTGGGTCGAGATATCAAATTGATGCCACAATTGCAGATGTATACTTAGTATCAGAATACAATCGCAACTGGATTATTGGTAGACCTATTATCTATGTGGTTATTGATGTTTTTAGCCGCATGATAACGGGTGTTTATGTTGGCTTGGAAGGGCCATCTTGGGCAGGAGCCATGATGGCTTTAGCCAATGCCGCTACAGACAAGGTAGAGTTTTGCCAAGAATATGGTATTGAAATTTCTGAAAGTGATTGGCCATGCAAGCATGTTCCTGATGCTATTTTGGGCGATCGAGGTGAATTAGCAGGCATGAAGGTAGAAACATTAATCCCTAATTTAAACGTTCGCATTGAAAATGCTGCTCCTTATCGAGCAGATTGGAAAGGTTTAGTTGAAAGACAATTTCGTATTATTCATGGGTATGTAAAACCATTTGTTCCCGGTTATATAGACACAGATTTTAGGCAGAGAGGAGGGCATGACTACCGCCTTGATGGCAGACTTGATATAGAAGAATTTACTAAAATAATTATTTTTTTAATTCTCCAACGGAACAATCATGACTATTTAAGTAATTACAGTAGAGATGAGATGATGATTGCTGATGATATAAATCCGATACCCAGAGAACTGTGGGAGTGGGGAATAGCAAATCGTTCTGGTAGACTCAGAACTTTTCCAGAAGATATTATCAAGTTAAACCTAATGCCAACAGGGCAAGCAACAATTACTGCTCGTGGTATTAAATTTAAAGGAATATACTATACCTGTGATAAAGCAAGAAAAGAATTTTGGTTTGAAAAATCTAGAAGTGGTTTGCTTTCTAAATCAGAAAAATCATTGAATGTTTCATATGATATTCGCCAACTAAACTATATTTATGTGCGCTCTCCCGATGGCAGAGATTTTGAAAAGTGTTTTCTTCTGGATTCCCAAAAACGATACTCCGATAAGAATTTATATGATATCGAATATTTACAGGCATCTGAAGAACTGCAAAAACAAAAAAATTATGGTAAACAGCTACAAGGAAAAGTAGATTTAATGGCAAATATAAAAAGTATAGTTAGTAAAGCTAAAGAAGAGACTGAAGAAGTTTTAGATGACAAAATCAGTAACAGAAAAAAAGTTGCTGGTATCCGAGAGAATAGAGCCTTTGAGAAAGTCAAAAGGCGTAAAAGTGAGAGATTTGAGCTAGCAAAGCAAGAAAAACAAAACATTGTTGAGGCTGCAAATAATCAGCCTTTGGCTGAAGATGAAGATTTAGAGGCATCAAAATCATTGCAGCCTGATCATATGAATTTACTAAGACGCAAGAGACAGGAGCGAAAACGTGGACAGGAATAATGAGGGTGAAGTTGTTAGGATTCCTGATGGAGAATTAGCGGTTATTGCTAAATACATAGATCAAAAACTTCCAGAGTATAACGCTAACCCATTGATTCAGGCGCTACCTCCTATCCTTTCAGCAGAGGAATTTATAGATAAAGTAACAAGAACGCCAGATTTTGATGATGAAGAGAGAAACCTAGAAGCTCGTTATAGATTTCATTGCATCGAGAGGCTTTCTAGATACTTCGATCCCCAAAATAAAACTGTTGAATTACAGAAGAGAATTTGTGCGCTTATAATGACTGGCTATCTGGCTCGGAATGTTCTAAAGCCTGAATATGCAAGTCGCTCTAGGCAAATTTATAATGCAATAAAAGACGGAGGAGGTAAAAACTTAGAAAACTACGTTAATCTTCCTACATCTGCTTCCGGTTTAACCTTGATTGGCCCATCAGGAATGGGGAAGTCTACAAATTTCCAAAATATTCTTAATCTGTATCCTTCGGTCATTCTTCACCCTGAACATAGTGCCTACCAGATAGTTTGGTTGAAGGTTGATTGTCCTCATGCGCGTTCTTTGAAGGGTCTGTGTACTGATATTTTTCTTGCTGTTGACCGGTTGTTGGGCACTAACTACTTCAAAAAATTTGGTTCATCGCGCAACTCTGAAGATTATATGCTTGCTCAAGTTGCTCAGATTGCCCATACTCATCATTTAGGGGTTTTGGTTATAGATGAGATGCAAAATCTTGTTACAGCAAGAAGAAGCAGCTCCGATATGTTGAACTTTTTAGTAAAAATGGACAACACTGTAGGAATTCCAGTAATTCGCGTTGGTACGAATGAGGCTTTTCCCATCCTTCAAGGAAATTTTAGAAATGCTAGGAGAGGAACGGGAGAGGGAAGTGTAATTTGGGACAGGATGGCAAATGATGATGAATGGTATTTTTTTATGGAAGGGATGTGGGACTACCAGTGGACAAAAATGCCAATTCCTTTCTCAAATGAAATTAACGAAGTTTTCTATAACGAAAGTCAAGGAATTATTGATATTGCTGTCAAGCTTTACAAGATGGTTCAATGGAGAGCTATTTCAATAGGTGGTAAAGAAACTATTACTGTAGACCTGATTCGGCAAGCTGCTAAAGATGGGTTGTATTTAGTTAAACCAATGTTGGATGCGATTAGATCAGGTGATAAAGAGTGGATGATTAAGTATAAAGATATTGCTCCTTTAGAAACTACAGAATATGAAAATAGATGTCTATCTGAGATTGATTCTAAAGATTTGAAAGAAATTCGGAGATTAGCCAGAAAGCAGCAGACTCAGTATAAAATATCGCCAAAGCTAAATTATGTAATTATTGAGCTTTTGAATTTGGAAGTAGAACCTGTTAAAGCAAAAGAATGTGCAGAAAAAATAATTATTTCTAGTGATGAAGATGAAGACATTACATCGTTAGTCAAGAAAGCATATACTCTTGCTTTGCAGGGAGAACAAGTCAATAAGAGTCTTGTTAAGACAAATCCAAAGAAAGCTAAATTAAAGTTGCTTGTCGTTTTAAAGTAATCTCATATTAATCACTAAGGTAGTCTAAGTAATAATTTAGCTGCCTCAAATATCATGTATCTGCTTAAAGATAAGGTGGGAAAGATGATTATTGATTGCAGCTTACCTACGCAGATTCCTCCAGAGTCACCTTTAAATCTAACAAAGCAAAGAAAGCTTTTAACGTCTCAGTTACCATACATAGAATTAATTTTTAACCTGATTGGTGAGACAGTACCTCTCGACCACGGCTATGAGCTATTTTCTGCGATCGCTCATTTTGAACCCGAACTTCATAAATTAGATACAGTTGGAATTCACACCATTGCAGGTATTCCCAAAGAAGGCGTAATTCAGCTAACTAAAAATTCTAGGCTTCGGATTCGGCTACCGATGGATCAAGTGCGTTTGGTTTATCCGTTAGCAGGTAAGCCCCTGAGAATTGGCAAGCATACAATTCGTTTGGGAATTCCTGAAATTTCTTTGCTTGAGCCTGCTGAGAAACTGCGATCGCGTATAGTGATTATCCAGGGTTATCAAGAACCAGAATCGTTTTTAGCAGCAGCACAGCGTCAGTTAGAACAACTGGGTATCCAGGGGAAAGCCTTTATTACCAAAAATACTGATGGTAGCCCAAAACGTAGAAGTATCAAAATCAAGCGCTTTACTGTTGTGGGTTTTGGGTTAGAAATCATTAATCTCAACGATGAAGATTCGCTAACATTGCTGAGATATGGCATTGGGGGAAAACGTAAGATGGGCTGTGGCGTTTTTGTGCCTGTGAAGAGAAAGGGAAACGCAAGTTAAAGCTGGTTTTAACTACTACCCAATATAAGTTTGAGAGTATTTCCCAGAAATAAATAAGATGTCCGTAGTAGCTAGTGTTGTCAACCCCAAAATTCAGTTAAATTTGGGCGATCCAAGCATAACTTGGATACATCGTGCTGGCATAGCAGGGCTGTGGATGACCCTCAAGCAACTAGAAAAACTATACCCAATACCTGCGGAACGACCTGGTAATTTAAGTTGGTTGCTGACTCCTCGCAGCATCAGCCTTGAATGGCAAGGGCAGGATTTTGTAGTTTTAGACTGGCTTCTAAAGCAATCTTTTCAGATTAATGAAGAAGGTCTAATTTCGCTGACAGGCTTAAATACGCATTCAATCAATATTGAAACACAAATTAATATTCACTTGGGAATAACAGGAACGTTTCTCCAACATAACCAGGTTTTTAAATTTGACGGTGGTAAATCCTGGTCATTAATAGTTGATGGTAGAAAAATCGATGTCGAGTATAAGAAAGCAGTTTCCTATACTCATCAACATTTTGCTAAACAACTCTGTGATAAACAAGGTCAATTATTTGGACGATCAATTGGTGTAGCAGGGTGGCTATATCCGGGATCTGTAGTTCGTCATGTCGCTTTTACAAAAGAAACTAAGTTTGAAGAGAAACCACAATTGGCTTTTGCTCTTTTATATGCTCCTGTTGCTTGCCACTACTTTGTTTTGCGATCGCATACCAAACTGGAACATACACAGTATGCCCTAGTTATACCTGAAGTGGTTGACTTAGAAATTTATGCCCATAAATACTGGAATTTGGGAAACTTAGATTACAAGGGTTTCAATGTATCTAGCTTAGGAGATGCTGCATTAAGATACCTCACTTACGAAACAATTATAGAATTGGCTATACTCGATCAAGTAAAACGATGCCAAGTAATATTATTTGGAACGGTAGTTTGGTCAAAGCAGCAAAAAACTCGCATAGAAATAGCAGTGATAGAAGCGACTGAAATAATAGACTTTATCTATAAGCTTAGTCGAATTTATTTTCCAGAGTACCAAATTATTCAGTATAAAAATAAAAATTTTATCATTAGCAATACCTTTAGGGGAACAATTGCCAATAACTTAGTAAAGGGCTTTCCTTGGTGGGCTAATTTATATAAAATCTTTAAACATGAAAGTTTATTGAAACTCATTTCTAATGATGGAGTTTATAAGATGATTCAAAACTCTGAATGGAATCTAGAAAGTCAAAAACTCTTTATTAAAGCTTGTCATGAGGCATTGAAGAAAATATACGCTAAAATTTATGGACGAACAAATGAGGGTCAATATGCTCAAATTGAACGAGAAAACACACGTATTTTATCGCAACTAGGACGTTGTACAAATGCTGAAAATTTTCGGAAATTTATTGCGGAGTTTTGGGGAAGAGCAGGTCAACTTTCCATTTTAGAAAAACACTGGGAAGAATTACTGCCATTAACTTCTGGTATCATGGATTGGAAAGTTGCCAGAGATTTAACTTTTATTGCTCTTGCTAGTTATCCAAAAAGCAATATGGTTGAAAAATAACTATTGAAAATCTCTGATTCTAATAGTGAATAATTCCACTTTTTTTACTTAATAAAACACAAAACATAAATTTAATAGGCAATTTTAAATGTTCCATTTATTCGGTAATATCTTGACCAGCTATGGAACCGCAGCTAATAATCGTGGGGAAAATGAAGGGAACATAACTACCTTACAAAAATTAATTTGGAAAGGTGAAGTTCATACTACTATTTCATCTGAAGCAATTCGCTGGGCATTACGGTACTACTGGCAAAATGTTGGCTATCCCGTGAATCGACATTGGGATGAGAATGCTCAACCAGTAGCGAATCATGTTTGGCAAGACCCCAACTTTGATGAGATTCGCTTCATTGATGATGATATTTTGGGATTTATGCAGGCAGAAGCAGCAAAAGTGGAAGCGTCAGATGAGGCTGAAGGTGAAGTAGAGCAAACATCCCAAGATGATCATAAAAAAAGTTCTAAAGCTAAGGACAAGCAAACTTCTCCACGTAAAGGCAAGCAAAAACCTAAAGGGAAAATAACTGCTAGACGAGGTGTATTAGAAGTTACTCGTGCAGTCTCAATGATAGCCTTTACGGGAGACATTACCTTTAATGCTGTTAGTGGAGTCAAAGGACGAAATTCTCTTTATGCCACAGAGATTCATGCTACTCGTTATCAATATGGTTTTGCATTGACACCCGATAGTCTCAAAGATAAATCTCGCATCCATGCTGTTCTAGATGGTTTAGTTTCGATTGGTGAAGTGGCGGGAAATCATGCTCGTTTTTTGTATGATTTCTCTCCTGAAAGTATTGTACTGCGGTGGACACATGATTTTTCACCTCGTTTTCTATATTGCTTTGAGCAAGACGAACTGGGAAATATGTCAGTATCAAACTTAGTGCGACAGGTAGAAGTAGGAGATATTGATCCCAAAGAATTATGGATTGGAGGTTTAATTTCTCAGGGTTTAGAAGACTTAGGAGCAAATGTGTTTCCTGGAGTGAAATCCGCAGTTAATGCGCTAAAACAGGTCATTGCTGAAGATTTACAGTTGTCATCAGGGAGGGACTAAGTGACGACAATTGCTTTGAAAGTTGAAGTACCTATTGCTTGTTTTCGTCACTCCCGTGCTAGAGAATACGCTGAAACGTATCCAGTCCCTCCACCTTCTACAGTGTACGGGATGTTACTTTCTATAATTGGTGAGACAGATCGTTATAAGCATTGTGGAACTCAATTAGCGATCGCACTCTTGTCTAAACCAGAGAAATCTATTGTAATTCGGACTTTTCGCAGGTTTAAAACGAAAGATATCCACAACCCTAAGAATGCTAAACCTGATTATCAAGAGTTACTAACGAACGTTGAGTTTGTAGTTTGGGTGAAAACAGACAAAGCAAAGCCTACTTTACCAGAACTTTTGCAGCAGGCATTTGCGAACCCAGCTTCTATTAATCGATTTGGTGGACTGTGTTTAGGTGAAAGCCGCGATCTAGTCAATACTGTTACTCTTTTACCTGAGAACTATGATGGTGAGTCGCTGTGGTGGTTAGTTATAGATGAAGATGGTTCGCTAACTCTACCCTACTGGGTTGACCATGTTGGGTCTAAGAGAACGTGCTGGCAGTGTTATGAGCTTCAAGAGTCCCAAGTATGGCAACCACCGGATTTATCGTGGACTACAATTCAAACTAGTTAAAAAAAGAGGATATTTAGATTTTGGCAAGGATATCTGCTTGTTGCGCCGACACAAAGAGATAAAAAATCGGTATTCTTTACTGAATCAGCAATCTAGCGCTTTCACCATGATTTAGGATACTTGCAATTCCTCAGAAAGTTCCAATAATAAGCCTTCTGAGCGTTGTTAAGTTAGCCTAGCCCATTAAATTTTGCAAATTTAGTGCCTCCTAATGACAGGTGCTTGTAAGATCATCTACAAGACCTGATGGATTAACATGTTTAGCCATCGCTGTTCTTTAACATTAGATGTCGTAAGACGTTGAGCAGTATCGTCATGGGCTGCGCGTCAACGAACTTACCCGGTTCTTTAACATTAGATGTCGTAAGACGTTGAGCAGTGAAATTGCCGCTATGCCATCACATCAAACGCAGAAGTTCTTTAACATTAGATGTCGTAAGACGTTGAGCAGCTATCAAAGATTTCTTCGTGGCTTAAATTTAGGTGTTCTTTAACATTAGATGTCGTAAGACGTTGAGCAGGCTCAATATCCGAACTTAATCAACCAGTGCGAGTTAAGTTCTTTAACATTAGATGTCGTAAGACGTTGAGCAGGCTCAATATCCGAACTTAATCAACCAGTGCGAGTTAAGTTCTTTAACATTAGATGTCGTAAGACGTTGAGCAGAAAATCCTTAAAAGCGATCGCCGCTACCTTGCTAAGTTCTTTAACATTAGATGTCGTAAGACGTTGAGCAGGTGGGGGTGCCGGCAATTGACTACCGCGAAATGCAAGTTCTTTAACATTTAGATGTCATAAGACGTTGAGCAGAATTATACTGCTCTTTATCATAGGTTATACTTCAACTACTCTCTTCACTGGAAATTTTTGCACGGATTTGTTCCCATTGCTCAATCTGCTTATGTAATTGCAATTTGCGATCGCTCTCAACTGCACCAAGACCAGTAAACAAACCCTGACCATTCAACTGATCGCGGTAAATAGCAATCAATTCGGTCAGTGCTTTTTTACAGCTTCCATCTCCTCCTCAGTGAAGGAATTTGTATCTAAGCAAATCAGTCGTCTGCCAATTCTCTCCACAAGCTCCGACCTGCTTAGATCAAAATTGGAGGCGATCGCATCTAATCCTTCAATACCAGTGGGAGTAAGGGCTAGGTTGACCCTTTTCTTAACCTCGTCGTACATCTCTGGTACGTCTTTTTGTCCTTTTTGCCCTTTCTTTCCCATTACTACCCAGCTATTACACACCTCCTAAATCATAGTCAATAGCAAGAACTACGGGTAGATTCTATAAATTTAGGACTTAAGCATTGACAAAAAACTGACTATTGCATATCTGGTGCATTAATGCTGGGTACGAGCGCTGATCTTCATAGTAGATGATTATTATCTGTAAGAAATCTAAAATTAAGGAACTTCAGTGATTTTACTATTAGAAGAAAGCCTGAAGCATCTTATGATAAGAGAAAAATTTAAAAAAATAAAATAGTATGGGTACTCAAAGGGTAATTATAACTTATATGGATGGTTCGGTTTTATAAAAGGATATGAATCCAGAAGAATTGATTGAATTCATAAAATCAGTTAATCATATTAAAATTGTAGAAATAAAATTACCAATTAAATCTAATCCAATAAACCACTAGATTTAAATTTGCAAATTTACGTGCTTAAATAGAAAGGTTTAAATTTTATAATTAAGCTAAATGTTAGGTGCAGAAATAATGTACTCAATAGGGGCTTATCAAGTTCCTGTTACAACACAAGCGAACACTTCTATCCAAGTCAGCCTAAAACCTGCTAAAAAAGAGGATATGATTATTTCTGATAAATGGAGTTTTAATTGGAAAGAATTATGGGAAAAAACAGATTTTGAATACCAAAATATTATTAAGCTTTCTTATAAAGATAATATATTAGGTTTCATTAAATATGCCGTTTACGTGTCTGAGGAAAATATACCTTATGCACTAGAAGTATTACAGTTAGAATCTGTACCAAAAAGCACAAGACAAGTTGCTCCCATAGGACAATGGCTTCTTTGGTATGTATCTCAGGTAGCATTAAGTTTTTGCACTTTAAATGAAAATGATGAAGTTTTGGTTTATCTTGACTCTTTGGAGGAAGCTATCCCATACTATAAGGATATCATTAAGATGGAACCTAAAGGCTGGGTTACAATTGCCCCAGGAGAAGACGGTTATGCCTTCCAATTTACTGTTACAGGAGCAAGAGACTTCTGTGAAAGACAAACAAACACATACGGACACTCACAAAGAATTTACTCCTAATCAGGTTAGAGTAGGCTATAAAACTGAAATGAGCCACCAAGAACGGCAAAAATGGCTTAAAACAAGGACTTATTCCCAAGAAAAGCCTCTTCATATTCCTGCTTAAGGGGTAGTTTAAAGTGATCGATAAAGTCTAGACAAAACTGAAAACGTCAGATGCACTAAAATCTGAGTGCCAACTTTAACGCACTAACTTAAAATTTAAGTCAGTTTAAACAACCCTGTTAAATTTAACAGGGTTGTTTGTTTTAAGTTAAACAATCTCAGGTATAGGGCTAGCCTTTCAAGGTAATAAATTCCTCTTTAAGCTCTTTACTCTGTGTACCATGCGGTTAAAAAACATACTTCAAAACCGCATAGTCACAGAGAGCGCTGAGAAAAAATAAGAGATTTTACGAGTGACCTTGAAAGGGCTAGTCCTAAAATTGTTCAAAGGTATTTAGTTATCGTGTAATACCTAAATTTACGATACGATAGGCATTGTGTAATACCTAAAGTATTGGTTATAGGGGACAAAATCCTCATAATTTTGTTTGCTGTGGAAAATTGGTGCGGATAGCGATCGCCACAAACTTGAAACACTCTGGAATTTACAAAAATATCTTTTCCGGTTTCAAAATGAGAAAGAATTTATGCTTGGCTTTTTTCCAGCCCCTTATCCAGATGAAATTTTATACAGTATCTTGGCTCGTTACCACATTAGGAGTGGTAACACCAGTCCAAAAATAACTCTAAGGGAGCTATTTAATTCTCAAGGCGTAATAGCTACTGTTGACTTACCTTCTAACCTGAATTCGTTGATTGAAAATCTCCAATTTATCTCGAATTATCAAGTAGAAGATTTGATATATAAATATACCCTCTATCCTTTCTACAGTGTTTTTCTGCCACCGAAAAGAGCCACCCAGGTGATGGAGTCAATGAAGGCAGATTTCGGAGGAGACATTCATACCAGAACCGGGATTATGGCGAGTTCGTTGAAGTCTTACTGGCATAAGCTACACCAAACACCAGGGGTTCTGGTTTGCCCAGTTCATGGTGTGACTTTGCAAGATAGCACAATTCCCATGCAAGGTTTTAACAGGCATGAATACTATGCTGCAAGCCAAGAAAATTGTCCTGTTGTACCGATACAACAGATTTACAGTCAAGAAACTTTAAAGAAATTGCGACTGCTAGCTCAAGATATTTCATGGTTGATAAATAATAATCTTTTCTCTAGAGAACTAGAGTGGTTTCAAAGAAAATATATAGCTTTATTGATTGAAAAGGATTTTGCAACTGCAAACAGGCGAGTAAACCAGAAGAGATTAGTAGATAGTTTCTTGTTCTTTTATGGTGCTGAAATGCTTGAGGCTGTTAACTCGATGGTGAATTACGAAAATGAGCAAAACTGGCTATTCAGCATTGTCAGGAAGCATAGAAAGTCATTCCATCCCATCAGACACCTACTCCTAATTAGATTTCTGACGAATTCTATCGAGGAATTTTTCAACACGGATTATGAGTATAAACCTTTTGGTGAAGGATCTTGGCTGTGTCTAAATGCTGCGGTAGATCATTACCTCAAGCCAGTAATAACTAATCTTGTTGTCACTCACTGTTTGAATAATAAAAAACCGTTAGGTACTTTTTCTTGTTCCTGTGGGATGGTTTATTGTAGAACTGGCCCTGATAAAACTGATGAAGACAAGCTACGAATTGGCAAAGTTTTGACTTACGGTCAATTTTGGGAGCAGAAGCTAAAACAACTCATAGAAATCCAAAAATTAGGTCTACGAGAGACAGCAAGACGGCTCAATGTCGATCCCAGAACAGTAAACCGCTATACTGCCATACTTAAGCTAAAAACTTTTTGGAAATCTTCACAGGAAAATCGGCTAGTAGACTTACAGGAAGTTTTAGACTCAAATCTAAATTTAGCCAGCGATCGCAAAGTAAAATACAGGGAAGCTTGGAAAGCTTTACTACAGCAGTACCCAGAGGCATCGAAAACTACTCTTAGGGCATTAGCTAAGGCAACATATATTTGGCTATACAGAAACGATAAAGAGTGGCTCAACAAAAATTCGCCTTCTTTAAAAATGCCTCTCCCTTGCATCAGTAAAGTTGACTGGATAGAAAGAGACAAGCAAGTTCTCGAAAAGGTAAAAAATGCTGTGCGATCGCTTCTGAGTGCAGAAAAACCCGCGAGAATAACTATTGGCAAGATAGGCAAAGCTATTGGCTTACTGGCACTACTCGAAAAACATTTGTCAGAAATGCCAGTGACTAAGGTTTATTTAGAATCAGTGACAGAAACTGTAGAGGATTTTCAGATTAGGCGTATTAAGTGGGCAATTCAGCGGCTTGATGATTGCGGAGAAGAAATTCAGCCTTGGAAGGTGATTAGACTTGCTGCACTACGAGAAAATTGCTCACAGAGAGTAAAAGCAGCTTTAGAAAGCGAGCTTTATAAACAACCCGATTAAGTTAATAACGCTTTCTTGATCATAGTTATGTTGAGCAAAAGTTCCAAAGAAAAAAGAGACGTGTTAAATTCACGTCTCTAGGTGATGGTAAGAATATTGAGTTCTAAGCTACATCTGCAACCAGTAAGCCGTTGACAGCAACAAGCAAAAGCAGCATCTGTCTCAAACTGGCGTTGCGCTACTTCTGGCTTAACTATCAGATTTTGACTGCTAAGGGTTACGGTAATGTGTTCAGCTGCTTTCAAACCAAGATAACGTCCTTTGGATTCATCCCAACCTGTGGCATAAGCAAAGTTTTCATTCCACAGTAGCCCGCCGCAGGCATCGCGGCGATGTTCGGTCGCACCTTGAAAGTGCTAGTCTAGCTCTCTCTCACAAAGGAAACGTGTTTGTCGGGCGAAAGTTTGGCTTCAGGAGACTTCCAAAGAATAATTATCAAAACAGAATCTAGAAGCCAGAAAACAGGTATGAATTCTGTACGAGTGGCGGATGAATAAACGGGTTTAGACCCCCACGAAATCGTATATTTGGTGATCTTCAATCAGCGGCGGGTCAGAATCACTCTTCGTGAGTGATTCTGACTTCTGAATTTTTGTTCAATATTCACTAACTATTTTAAATATCTTTATTATTTGTTTAACTGTCTTAACTGTCTTAACTGTCTTAACTGTCTTAACTGTCTTAACTGTCTGCTTAACTACCTGCTTAACTTTCTTAAGTGGTATTGCATTTTATTGGCAAATCTGAGATGATTTCTAGATTAAAGTAAAAGCTTACCTTTAAATAAGCTTACGAAGCGATTTTCAAGGATATTTATGCAGAACGGAGCAAAAAGGAATCCGTAATAGTTTTTCAGTAATTCAAGATTTATCCATTACAGAGGAGCTAAAAAGTCTATTTAGCATAGAAACTAATTACTGATGTTCAAAAACTAGAAACCCAAAAAATAGTTGAAATAGATGAGTAAGAATCTTTGATATATAGCTGTACTTTCCGAAAAACATAACTAAATAATTGTAATTATTAAAAAATCTACTTAAAGTAGGGTGGGCTAATACAGTTAAATAACATACTAAGTATTTAAAGAATTCAAATCAGCAAAAAGAGTTAACCCAATGAAACAGAAGGATGCGATTAATTAAATACCATTAATTAAAGTTTAATCATAGACGATTGCCTAGTAATAGAGATACAGATAAAAAGTTCAAAGATGAATTGAGTCACTTATGTTGTACTAACACAAATATTTGCTCGAAAACAATTATTATATAATTTGTAGACAACCACGTTTATTGAGGCTATTAAAAATAACATAGATAGAAAAAAGTTATTACTTTTTTCTGTAAAAAAGCATTCATTAAAGGATAGGAACCTATGAATTTAACAGAGCTTTTAGAAAACATTTCAGCAAATAATGTTGAACTCTGGATTGATGGAGGAAAACTGCGCTACCGATCGCCTAAAAACTCACTAACCTCTGAGTTATTGGGGGAAATTGAACAATATAAACCAGAAATTATCCGAATTTTATCCCAGAGTAGTAATCAGGCTGCAACTTATCCCCTCTCCCACGGTCAACAGGCACTCTGGTCTTTATATCAATTAGCACCTAGCAATACCGCTTATAACGCCACTTATGCAGCAAAATTAGTCACAAATTTGGATATTCCAGCCCTGAAGCAAGCAGCACAAGCCCTATTTGAAAGGCATCCAGGTTTGAGGACTACCTTTGGGACTATTGATGGGGAATCTGTGCAAACAGTTCATGAAAACCAGCAAGTTGACTTTAGCATCCAAAAAACTTTCGATCTTGGCCAAGATGATGTAAATAAATGGCTTTCAGAAAGAAGCGATCGCCCCTTTAACTTAGAACAGGGCCCGATATTGCGCTTTGACTTATTAATTAACCATATTAAAACTGATAAATTAGCAACCAAAGAACATATTCTTTTAGTCACGCTACATCAGATAGTAGGGGATTTCCGGTCTTTAGAAATCATGACCGATGAACTGAGAGCCTTTTATAAAGCGATGTCTACGACGGGCTACGCCTACGCAAAAGGTGAAGCAGCCCAACTATCAGCACAAAACTATCAGTATCAAGATTACATCAAGTGGTCAGAGCAAATGCTCGTTAGTTCGCAGGGAGAAAGTTTGTGGACTTACTGGCGGCAACAACTATCTGGTGAGTTGCCACTGCTAAATTTGCCAACAGACCGACCAAGACCTCAAAGCCAAACCTTTAATGGTGCTTCCCGCTTTTTTACCGTTGAAGAAGAACTGCGGCAAAAGCTCGCAGAATTGGCAAACAGAGAAGGTGCTTCTCTTTATATACTTTTATTAACAGCATTACAAATACTATTACTACGTTATACCGATCGAGAAGATATTTTAATTGGCTCTCCAATGGTGAATCGGAGCCGTTCAGAGTTTGAAAATATTGTGGGTTACTTTACTAATCCTGTTGTCTTGCGAGGAGACCTTTCAGGAAAACCGACTTTTCAAGAGTTGCTGAGGCGATCGCGCTCTTGTGTGTTAGATGCCCTAGAGCATCAGGATTATTCCTTTCCCCTGCTGGTGGAGCGACTGCAACCTGTCCGCAACCCCAGTTTTTCGCCACTTTATCAGGTAGCCTTTGTTTGGGATAGCTATGACCAGAATGACACAGAAGTGTCACTCATGGATAGTGATGGTTTGATTGTGGAATCAATGATTTCAGAGATTAAAGAGGCTGCATTTGATTTAACCTTAACCATTCTTGAAGCCCCAGGCTCACTCAAAGGTACATGGAATTACAACACCGACTTGTTTAATGACAGCACCATTGAGCGGATGATGGGGCATTTTGTAACAATGCTTGAAGCAGTTGTAGCAAATCCTCAGCAACGAATTGACCAATTACCTTTGTTGACACAATCTGAGCAACAGCAGTTATTAGTTGAGTGGAATGATACCCAAGTAGACTATCCCCAGGATAAATGTATCCATCAGTTATTTGAAGAGCAGGTAGAGCGTACACCAAATGCAGTAGCAGTGGTATTTGAGAATCAACAATTGACGTACCATGAATTGAATTGTCAGGCTAACTCTTTGGCGCATTATTTGCGGTCTTTGGGAGTGGGAGTCGATGTGCTGGTGGGTATTTGTCTAGAGCGTTCTTTAGAGATGGTCGTGGGACTGTTGGGTATTCTCAAGGCGGGTGGGGCTTACGTACCACTTGACTCTGAGTATCCCAAAGACCGTCTCTTGTTCATGCTTGAAGACGCTCAAGTTTCAGTATTACTGAGTCAAAAGCGACTCCTCGATAAATTACCTGAGTATCAGGCAAAACTAATTTGTTTAGATGAAGTCTGGTCAGAAATTCTGCAAAACAAACAGAATAACCTTATTAAGGTAGTAACGCCTACTCATCTAGCGAATGTAATTTACACATCTGGCTCCACAGGCAAACCTAAAGGGGTAATGGTTGAGCATAGTGGATTATGCAATTTAGCTAAAGCTCAAATTCAGGTTTTCAGCTTGTCTGGTGATAGTCGAGTTCTCCAGTTTGCCTCCTTCAGTTTTGATGCTTGCATATCAGAAATTTTGATGGCTTTTGGATCGGGGGCAACACTTTACTTAGGAACAAAAGACTCTCTCCTGCCGGGTATGCCTTTAATTGACCGATTAAAGAACGATCGCATTACCCATGTCACCCTACCACCATCAGCACTGGTAGTCCTGCCACAAGAAGAACTGCCAACATTGCAAACAATCATTGTTGCCGGAGAAGCCTGTCCTATTGAACTGATGCGACAATGGTCTACAGGAAGAAACTTCTTCAACGCCTATGGGCCGACAGAAGCGAGTGTTTGTGCCACAGTGGCAAAATGTACTCCAGGGGACGAGAAAGTTACCATTGGTCGTCCTATTGCCAACAAACAAATCTACATCTTAGACTCAGACTTACAACTAGTTCCCGTTGGTGTACCAGGAGAACTGCACATTAGTGGTGTGGGATTAGCACGAGGTTATCTCAATCGCCCAGAATTAACACAAGAAAAATTCATTCCTAACCCCTTTAGTGGAGGCAGCACTTCTCTACGAGAGGCTGCGCCAACGGCTACGCTCAGTGACCAGGGGCAGGGAGCAAGGAGCAGGGGGAGAGAACGGTTGTACAAAACAGGGGACTTGGCTCGTTATCTACCAGATGGTAATATCGAATACCTGGGGCGTATCGATAACCAAGTAAAAATCCGGGGATTCCGCATTGAGTTGGGAGAAATCGAAGCAGCACTGAGCCAACATCCCCATGTGCAAGCATCATGTGTCATAGCCCGTGAAGATATCAGGGGTGATAAGCGCCTAGTAGCCTATATCGTACCGCAGCCACAGGTGACACCTAGAATCAGCGTTCTGCGTAGCTTCCTCAAAGAAAAGCTACCAGAATACATGGTACCAAGTGCCTTCGTTATCTTAGAATCTTTACCCCTAACCCCCAACGGCAAAATAGATCGTCGTGCCCTACCAGCACCAGAGCCAAGTAGTGAATTATTAGAGAAATATGTAGCTCCGCGCACCCCCATTGAAGAAATCCTGGCGTCAATTTGGCAACAAGTCCTGAAAGTAGAGCTTGTAGGCAGACATGACGACTTCTTTGAACTAGGGGGACACTCCCTACTGGCAACGCAATTCATCTCTCGTGTACGTAGCAGATTGAAAATAGAAATACCATTGCGAAGCTTATTTGCTGCACCAACAATTGCCGAGTTAGCACCATCGATTCAGCAGTTACAGCAGCAAGATATAGAACTGTCAGCACCACCCATCTTAAGGCGGGTAGAGAATGCAGAAATACCACTGTCTTATGCTCAACAGCGTTTGTGGTTTTTAGATCAGTTAGAGTCGAACAGTGCTTTATATAGTATCGTCATTGGTTTGCGTCTAGTAGGAACTCTTAATGTTGCAGCCTTAGAACAAAGTTTAAAAGAAATTATCGATCGCCATGAAGCCTTACGTACCAACTTTGTTACTGTTGATGGACAAGCTGCTCAAATCATTCAAACTCAAACGAATTGGACAGTAACAGTAGTTGACTTGCAGCATTTACCCACACTTGTACTGAGCGAAGCCGTTGGCGCAGCCTCTACCTCAGCAGAAGTAACAGAACAAAAAACGGTTGCACAGAAATTACTGGAACAAAAAGCAATTGAGCCTTTTGACTTAGCTAATAATTCATTAATCACAGCGACATTAGTGATGCTGTCTCCTACAGAACAGTGGTTATTAGTGTGTATGCACCATGTTGTCAGTGATGGCTGGTCAATCGGTGTGTTTGTCCAGGAGTTACAAGCGCTGTACAATGCTTATTCTCAGGGTCAACCGTCACCCCTGTTGCCACTGCCGATTCAGTATGCAGATTTCTCTATTTGGCAAAGACAATGGTTGCAAGGGGAAGTACTACAAAACCACTTGAGTTACTGGCAACAACAATTGGCAAATGCACCCACATTCTTGCCACTACCCACAGATAGACCCAGACCTGCTGTGCAGACTTTCAATGGCTCATATCATGTGTTTACTCTGTCTGTTGAGTTAACTCAAAAGTTGTTGCAGCTCAGTCAACAGCAAGGGGTAACTTTGTTTATGACTTTGTTAGCGGCTTATAATACCCTGCTTTACCGCTACACAGGACAAGAAGATATTTTGGTAGGGACACCAATTGCCAACCGCGATCGCACCGAGCTAGAAGGTCTAATTGGCTTTTTTGTCAATACTTTGGTGATGCGGACTGATTTAGCAGGAAACCCCAGTTTTAACGAATTACTCCCGCGCCTGAGAGAAATGGCACTGTCAGCTTATGCTCATCAAGATTTGCCCTTTGAAATGCTGGTGGAAGCATTGCAGCCAGAACGGGATCTCAGCCATACACCATTGTTCCAAGTGATGTTCGTTCTCCTGAACGCTCCCATGTCTGAAATAGAGTTGACTGGGTTAAGTGTCAGTGGATTGCCAATAGGAATTACTACGGCAAAGTTTGATTTAACTTTAACAATGGAAAACACTCCCAATGGACTCTTTGGGTGGTGGGAGTACAACACTGACTTGTTTGATAGCAGCACCATTGAGCGGATGACTGGTCATTTTTTGACACTGCTTGAGGCAATTGTGGCAAATCCCAGCGAGCGGATTTCCCAATTGCCAATGCTCAAAGCATCTGAGCAGCAACAGTTATTAGTGGAGTGGAATGATACTCAAGTAGATTATCCCCAAGATAAATGTATTCATCAGTTATTTGAAGAACTGGTAGAACGAACACCTGATGCAATAGCAGTGGTGTTTGAAAATCAACAACTGACATACCAAGAGTTGAACACTCGTGCTAACCAATTGGCGCATTATTTACAGTCCTTGGGTGTGGGAGCAGATGCGCTGGTTGGGATTTGTGTGGAGCGCTCTTTAGAGATGGTCGTCGGACTATTGGGCATTCTCAAGGCAGGTGGGACTTACGTACCACTTGACCCAGAATATCCCCAAGAGCGTTTGCGCTTTATCTTGGAAGATGCTCAAGTCTCAGTCCTGCTGAGTCAACACCATTTAGTTGAAAAATTACCTGAGTGTCAGGCGCAGCTTGTAAGCTTGGATACTAATTGGCAGTTGATTTCTCAGTTGACTCAAGAAAATCCCATCACTGATGTCCAAGCTAGTAACTTAGCTTATGTGATTTATACTTCCGGTTCTACAGGTCAACCCAAAGGTGTGCAAATCTCACATAAATCTGTGAGCAATTTTCTATCTGCTATGCAGCAGCGCCCAGGAATAACAAAACAAGATACACTGCTTGCAATCACTACTATTTCCTTTGATATTGCTGCTTTAGAAATTTTTCTGCCCATAACTGTAGGTGCATGTCTAGTAATAGCCAGTCGTGAAGTGACCCTTGATGGAAGAGAGTTATTTGACTTGCTAGTTAAGTCTAAAGCAACAATTATGCAAGCAACTCCAGCTACTTGGAGATTGCTTTTAGACTCCAACTACCAATTTAGCGATTTAAAAATACTTTGCGGTGGTGAAGCTTTACCTTGGGATCTAGTTAATCAATTGCTTGCCAAGAATACTTCTGTGTGGAATCTTTATGGCCCAACAGAGGCAACTATTTGGTCATCAGTATGTCAACTCGAATCCAATGAAAGCTTGATTTCTATTGGCCGTCCAATTTCTAATACTCAGATATACATACTAGACCAAAACTTACAACCAGTACCTGTAGGTGTGTTAGGAGAACTGCACATAGGTGGTGCAGGATTAGCAAAAGGCTACTTGAACCGACCAGAGTTAACACAAGAAAAATTCATTCCTAACCCCTTCAGTGGAGGCAGGGGGCAGGGGGCAGGGAGCAGGGGAGCAGGGGAGCAGGGGAGCAGGGGGACAATTCAGCACTCAGCACTTTTATATAAAACAGGGGATTTAGCGCGTTATTTACCAGATGGCAAAATAGAATACCTGGGGCGTATCGATAATCAGGTGAAAATCCGGGGATTCCGCATCGAATTGGGAGAAATTGAAGCAGTACTAAGCCAACATCCCAATGTGCAAGCATCATGTGTCGTAGCCCGTGAAAATATCAGGAGTGACAAGCGCCTAGTTGCCTACATCGTAGCCCAGCCACAAGTAACACTCACAATTAGCGAACTACGTAGCGACCTCAAGAAAAAGTTACCAGACTACATGGTACCAAGCGCAATAGTCATCTTGGAGTCCCTACCGCTTACCCCCAACGGCAAAATAGACCGTCGCGCGCTACCAGCACCAGAGCCGAGTAGCGAATTATTAGAGAAATATGTCGCGCCTCGCACCCCGATTGAAGAAGTACTGGCACTGATTTGGCAACAAGTCCTAAAAGTAGAGCTTGTAGGTAGACATGATAACTTCTTTGAGCTAGGAGGACACTCACTACTGGCAACGCAACTCATCTCCCGTGTGCGTACCAGCTTGAAAGTAGAACTACCATTACGTTCGTTATTTGCTGCACCCACAATTGCCGAGTTAGCACCATTGATTCAGCAGTTACAGAAACAAGATTTAGAACTTGTTGCACCGCCCATATTACCCAGGATAGGGAATACCGAATTACCACTATCGTTCGCTCAACAGCGTTTATGGTTTTTAGACCAGTTTGAGCCGAACAGTGCTTCATACAACATTCCCTTCGGGTTGCGTCTAGTCGGAAGTGTGAATGTTGTAGCCTTAGAACAAAGCTTACAAGAAATTATTGATCGCCATGAAGCCTTACGTACCAACTTTGTTACTGTTGATGGAAAGCCTTCACAAATAATTCAAACAGCAACAAATTGGACGGTTACAGTTGTTGACTTGCAGCATTTACCCTGGAGAGAACAAGAAATTGCTGCACAGAAATTAGTGCAACAACAAGCAATTCAACCTTTTGACTTAGCTCATGATGCATTAATCAGAGCAACATTAGTAATGCTGTCTCCTACAGAACAGTGGTTATTAGTGTGTATGCACCACGTTGTCTCTGATGGCTGGTCAATAGGTGTGTTTGTCCAGGAGTTACAAGCACTGTACAATGCCTATTCTCAGGGTGAATCATCTCTACGAGACGCTACGCGAACGCCCCTGTTATCACTACCAATTCAGTACGCAGATTTCGCCTTATGGCAAAGACAATGGTTGCAAGAGGAAGTACTGAACAAGCAATTGAGTTACTGGGAAAAACAGTTGGCAAATGCACCCACATTCTTGCCATTACCCACAGACAGATCCAGGCCTGCTGTGCAGACTTTCAATGGCGCACATCTGGAGTTTACACTCTCTATTGAGTTGACCCAAAAGTTGGAACAACTGAGTCAACAGCAAGGGGTAACTTTGTTTATGACGTTGTTGGCGGCATACAATACCCTGCTTTACCGCTACACGGGACAAACAGATATTTTGGTGGGGACACCAATTGCTAACCGCGATCGCACCGAAACAGAAGGGTTAATTGGCTTTTTTGTCAATACTTTGGTGATGCGGACTGAAGTTTTGGGCGATCGCACCTTTAACGAACTACTCACTCATGTTCGGGAAATGGCACTGTCTGCCTATGCTCATCAAGATTTGCCCTTTGAAATGTTGGTGGAGGCATTGCAGCCAGAACGAGACATGAGTCATACACCACTGTTCCAGGTGATGTTTGTTCTCCAGAATGCTTCCATATCTGAAATAGAGTTGACTGGGTTAACTGTCAGTGAATTGCCAATAGAAAGTTCCACAGCAAAGTTTGATTTAACTTTATTAATGGAAAACACTACCACTGGACTAGTGGGAGTGTGGGAATACAATACTGACTTGTTTGATAGCAGCACCATTGAGCGGATGACTGGTCATTTTGTGACTTTAGTTGAAGCAATTGTGGCGAATCCCAGCGATCGCATTTCTCAATTACCAATACTCACAGTATTTGAGCAACAGCAGTTATTAGTTGAGTGGAATGATACTCAAGTAGACTATCCCCAAGATAAATGTGTACATCAGTTGTTTGAGGAGCAGGTTGAGCGTACACCTGATGCAGTCGCAGTGGTGTTTGAGAATCAACAATTGACGTACCACGAGTTGAATTGTCGTGCTAACCAATTAGCCCATTACTTGCAGTCTTTGGGTGTAGGAGCGGATGTGCTGGTGGGGATATGTGTGGAACGCTCCTTAGAAATGGTGGTGGGATTACTTGGTATTCTCAAGGCGGGTGGCGCTTACGTGCCACTTGACCCTGAGTATCCCCAAGACCGTCTCTCGTTCATGCTCGCAGACGCTCAAGTTTCCGTGCTACTTACCCAACAGCATCTAGTTGAGTCTCTTCCTCAACATCAGGCGCGTGTAGTTCACTTAGATAAAGACTGGATTGCGATCGCTAAGTTTAGCCAAGAGAATCTAATTGCTGAGGTGCAAGCTAGTAACATAGCTTATGTTATTTATACTTCTGGCTCTACTGGTCAACCCAAGGGGGTAATACTATCTCACAGTAACCTTTGCAACCACATGTTCTGGATGCAAGCAACATTTCCCCTGACTAAAAAAGACAAAGTACTGCAAAAAACTCCCTTTGGCTTTGATGCCTCAGTTTGGGAATTCTACGCTCCATTGTTAGCAGGTGGACAGTTGTTAATAGCTGAACCGGGAGGTCATACTGACAGTGCTTATCTCATAAAGTTAATTGTCCAGCAGCAAGTAACTACTATTCAACTTGTTCCATCTTTGCTGCAAATGCTTTTAGAACAAGGAGGAATCGAAACTTGTCACTCCCTCAAACACGTATTCTGTGGCGGTGAAGCCTTACCTGTTACTCTGCAAGAAAGCTTATTAAGTAAGCTAGATGTAAATTTGCACAATCTCTACGGACCAACAGAAGCTTGTATTGATGCAACTTTCTGGAATTGCCAGCGTGAAATTTATCCACAACTTGTCCCCATTGGTCGTCCAATTTCCAACACGCAAATCTACATACTCGACCAAAACCTACAACCAGTACCTGTGGGTGTACCAGGAGAACTGCACATTGGTGGTGCAGGATTAGCAATAGGATACCTCAACCGCTCAGAGTTAACACAAGAGAAATTTATCTCCAACCCTTTTGAGAAGGCAGGAGGGAGTAAATTATATAAAACTGGGGATTTAGGACGTTATCTACCAGATGGCAATATCGAATACTTGGGACGCATCGACAATCAGGTGAAAATCCGGGGATTCCGCATTGAGTTAGGAGAAATAGAAGCAGCACTGAGCAAATATGAAGATGTGCAAGTATGTTGTGTCATCGTTCGCGAAGATATTCCCGGAAATAAACGCCTAGTCACCTACATAGTACCCCAGCCACAGATAACACCCACAGTTAGCGAACTGCGTAGCTTTCTCAAAGGAAAACTGCCAGAATACATGGTACCAAGTGCCTTCTTCACCCTAGAATCCCTACCCCTAACCCCCAACGGCAAAATAGACCGTCGCGCCCTACCAGAACCAGAAGCACGCACAGGAATAGAAATCGATATAGTGCAACCGCGCACCCCCATTGAAGAAAAATTAGCGCAAATTTGGGCGCAAGTATTAAGAATAGAGCAAATAGGCATACACGATAACTTTTTTGAACTAGGTGGAGATTCGATCCTCAGCATTCAAATCATCACCAGAGCAAAACTAGCTGGAATAGAACTAACAGTCAAACAACTATTTGCCAATCAAACGATCGCTCAATTAGCGACAGTCGCAGGCACAACAAAAGCACTCTCAATTGAACAAGGATTAGTCACAGGGAAATTACCCCTAACACCAATTCAAAATTGGTTTTTTGAGCAGAAATTACCAGAGAAACACCACTTCAACCAATCATTTCTCCTCACAGTACCATCCAATCTCAACCTAGAAATATTAGAGCAAGTATGGCAGCAACTACTAAAACATCACGATGCTCTAAGACTAAGATTCACCCAAACAGATACAACATGGCAGCAAATTCATGCCGACTCAACAGATAGCATTACTATCCCTCATTTTGACCTGTCGACAGTTCCAGAAACTGAGATAGAAACTACCATTGAAACCATAGCCAACGAATTACAAGCGAGTTTAAATCTGTCAGAAAATCTCGTACAAGTAGCATTTTTCTGGCTAGGTATTGACAAAAAAGCGCGATTATTAATAATAATTCACCACTTAGTAGTAGACGGTGTTTCCTGGCGGATATTGTTAGAAGATTTGCAGACAGCTTATCAGCAACTCAGTCAAGGCAAGACCATTCAACTACCTGCTAAAACCACATCCTTCAAAGATTGGGCGCAACAGCTGACAGAGTATGCTCAATCAGAAGTTTTGAAAACAGAACTAGATTATTGGTTGAGTGCATCTTACGATGCAGTTGATTCCCTCCCAGTAGACTATTCACAAGGAATAAATACTACTGCATCGGCTAAGACAATATCAGTGTCATTAAACGAAGCAGAAACCCAAGCACTCCTGCAAGATGTACCGAAAGCTTATAAAACACAAATTAACGATGTCTTGTTAACTGCCCTCGCGCTGGTATTGAGCAGATGGACTAACTCTGAGTCAGTATTATTCAACTTAGAAGGTCATGGACGGCAAGAAATCGTTGATGGTCTAGACTTATCACGCACCGTTGGTTGGTTTACAACGATTTTCCCAGTGGTTGTGGAACTGGGAATCATAGATGATCTTGGTACTGCTTTAAAATCTGTCAAGGAACAATTACGTGAAATTCCTAATAAAGGCATTGGCTATGGCTTATTGCGTTATTTGAATCTTGATGCAGAAATTAGCGCCGAACTAAAGAAAATTCCCCAAGCAGAAATTAGCTTCAATTATTTGGGGCAATTTGCTCAAGTTGTTAATACATCCTCTCTGATGCAAATAGCTAATGAGCCTAGCGGAAACAGCCAGAGTTTACAAGGTCAGCGCCATTATTTGCTAGACATTAATGCCATCATTACCAACGAACAACTGCAAATAGATTGGACATATAGCAGCAATATCCATCAGCACGAAACGATTGAGAATATTGCCCAAGAATTTGTCGAAACTTTGCAAGAGCTAATTGCTCATTGTTTATCACTAGAAAATGCAGGTTATACACCAACAGATTTTCCATTAATCAACCTTAATCAACTAGAACTTGATCAAATATTACAAAATTTATGAAACTAGAACTTAGCAAAACTAATCGGCAAAATATTGAAGATATTTATCCCTTATCTCCCATGCAAGAAGGGATGCTGTTTGAAAGCTTGTATGCTCCAGACTCAGGTGTATATTTTGAGCAGATAACTTGCATTTTGACGGGAAACCTAAATGTAAAAATCTTTGAGCAAGCTTGGCAGCAAGTGGTAGTTCGGCATCCCGTCTTCCGCACAGCGTTCCTTTGGGAGTCTTTGAGCCAGCCAGTTCAAGTGGTGTATCGACAGGTGAATGTGACGGTCGAAACATACAACTGGCGAGATTTATCTACGCAAGAGCAGCAACAGCAATTAGAGACTTTTCTAGATTCTGAGCGACAACAGGGGTTCCAAGTATCGCAAGCGCCATTAATGCGCCTACATCTAATCCAGTTGGATGGGAATACTTATCAGTTTGTTTGGTGTCATCATCATTTATTACTTGATGGCTGGTCGTCACCTTTGGTTTTCAAAGACCTGTTAGATTTTTATCAAGCAATTTCTCAGGGTGAAAGTTTATCCAACATCGGAACTGTCAGCTACCGCAACTATATTTCTTGGTTACAGCAACAAAATCGAGATTTAGCAGCAGATTTTTGGCGACAAAAACTCCGAGGTTTTAATACACCAACTCCTTTGACTGTGGATAAACCATTGTCGATGCGAGAGCAGCATTCTGGCTACGGCGAACAACAAATTGAATTAACTGTGCCAGCGACAGCAGCAGTGGTGTCTTTTGTGAGACAGCATCAATTGACGATGAGTAATTTGGTGCAGGCGACTTGGGGATTGTTACTGTCTCGCTACAGCCAAGAAACAGATGTGGTTTTTGGTGCAACTGTGTCTGGTCGTCCGCCTGAACTTGTTGGTGTAGAGTCGATAGTGGGGTTATTTATCAATACTCTGCCAGTGCGGGTACAAATCTCCGAGCAGACTGAATTGCTGGGTTTGTTAAAGGATTTACAGGCACAACAGATTGAGTCTGAGCAATTTTCCTATAGCTCATTGGTAGAGATTCAGGGGTTGAGTGATGTTCCCAGGGGTACATCTTTGTTTGAGAGTATTGTTGTTTTTGAGAATTATCCTGTTGATGCTGATGTTCTACAAGGCAATAAAGATTTTTCCCTCTCAAATTTTAGGTGGATTGAACAAACAAATTATCCACTGACGGTTTTAGTTTCCCCTGGTGAGCAACTGTCGCTGAGGGTGATGTATGATGCTAGTCGATTTGAAGATGGAACGATTAGCCGGATGCTTGGCCATTTTAGAACAATGCTTGAGGCGATCGCTACTAATCCTCAGCAACAAATTTCCCAGTTGCCAATACTAACAAAATCTGAGCAGCAACAGCTATTAGTTGACTGGAATGATACCCAGATAGATTACCCCCAAGATAAATGTATCCATAAGTTATTTGAGGTGCAGGTAGAACTTACACCCAATGCTGTGGCGGTGGTCTTTGAGAATCAACAACTGACATATCATGAGTTAAATTGTCGTGCTAATCAATTGGCGCATTATTTGCAGTCCTTGGGTGTAAAACCAGATGTGCTAGTGGGGATATGTATAGAACGCTCCCTAGAAATGTTAATAGGAATACTAGGAATTCTCAAAGCAGGTGGCGCTTATGTACCACTTGACCCAGCGTATCCCCAAGACCGTTTGCGCTTCATGTTAGAAGATGCGGCTGTGTCAGTGCTACTTACCCAACAACTATTGGTTGAGAAATTACCTGAGCATCAGGCGCGTGTCGTCTACTTAGACACCGACTGGCAACTTATTTCCCAGTTAAATCAGGATAATCTGATCCCTGGCGTGCAAGAGAATAACTTGGGTTACGTAATTTACACCTCTGGTTCTACGGGTCAACCAAAGGGTGTAGCCATGAATCAGCTTGCTCTTTGCAATCTTATATTATGGCAACTGCAAAATTCGTCAATTTCTCCTAGTGGAGTAAAAACCCTACAATTTGCTCCTGTCAGCTTTGATGTCTCCTTTCAAGAAATGTTTTCTACTTGGTGTTCTGGTGGCACATTGCTGTTGATTGGGGAGGAATTACGCCGGGAACCCTTAGCTTTATTAGGTTTACTCCAAGAACAAGCTATTGAAAGACTGTTTGTTCCATTTGTTGCTTTACAGCAACTAGCGGAGGTAGCTGTTAGTAGTGAATTAGTGACTAGTAATCTGAGGGAAATCATTACTGCTGGGGAACAGTTACAGATTACTCCCGCCATTTCCAAGTGGCTAAGTCAGCTAAGTGACTGTACTCTGCACAATCATTATGGGCCATCGGAGAGCCATGTGATCGTCACTTTTACTCTGACTAATTCGGTGGACACTTGGTCGCTACTTCCTCCGATTGGCCGTCCCATTGCCAACACGCAAATCTACATCCTGGATAAGTATTTACAGCCTGTACCTTTGGGTATACCAGGGGAACTGCACATCGGTGGTGTTTCCTTAGCGCGAGGCTACTTGAATCGACCAGAGTTAACAGAAGAAAAATTTATTCCCAACCCCTTCGGTAGAAGCAGGGGAGCAGAGGAGCAGAGGAGCAGGGGGGGAGAACGTCTTTACAAAACAGGGGATTTAGGACGTTATTTATCAGATGGCAATATCGAATACTTAGGACGTATTGATAGCCAAGTAAAAATACGGGGATTTCGCATTGAATTGGGAGAAATAGAAGCAGTACTGAGCCAATATGAGCATATACAAGCATCTTGTGCGATCGCCCGCGAAGATACTCCTGGCGATAAACGCCTAGTTGCTTACATCGTTCCCCAACCAGAGCAGACACCCACAGTAAGCGTTCTGCGGCAATTCCTCAAGTCGAAGCTACCAGAATACATAGTTCCTTCGGCAATAGTCATCTTGGAGTCTTTACCCCTAACCCCCAATGGCAAAGTAGACCGTCGTGCCCTACCTGCACCAGAGCCAAGTAGTAAATTATTAGAGAAATATGTAGCTCCACGCACCCCAATTGAAGAAATACTGGCGCTGATTTGGCAACAAGTCCTGAAAGTAGAGCTTGTAGGCAGACATGATAATTTCTTTGAACTAGGGGGACATTCTCTACTAGCAACGCAACTCATTTCCCGTGTGCGTACCAGCTTGAAAGTAGAATTACCATTGCGGAGCTTATTTGCCACACCAACTGTTGCTGAATTAGCATCATCAATTCAGCAATTACAGCAGCAAAATATAGAACTATCAGCACCACCCATATTTCCAAGGGCAGAGAATGCAGAAATACCACTGTCATTCGCGCAACAACGGTTGTGGTTTTTAGACCAGTTGGAGCCGAACAGTGCTTTATACAACATCCATTTCGGGTTGCGTTTAGCCGGAACTCTTAATGTTGCAGCATTAGAACAAAGCTTACAAGAAATCATTCATCGCCACGAAGCCTTACGCACTAACTTTGTTACTGTTGATGGACAAGCTTCTCAAATCATTCAAACAGAAACGAATTGGACAGTAAAAGTAGTTGACTTGCAGCATTTATCGATACTTGTACAGAGCGGAGCAGAAGTAACAGAACAAAAAACTACTGCACAGAAATTAGTGCAACAACAGGGGATTCAACCTTTTAACTTGGCTGAGGAAGCATTAATTAGAGCGACATTAGTACTATTGTCGGAGACGGAACAGTGGTTATTAGTGTGTATGCACCATGTTGTTAGTGATGGCTGGTCAATAAATGTGTTTGTCCAGGAGTTACAAGCGCTGTACAATGCCTTTTCTCAAGGTCAACGCTCACCCTTATTACCACTGCCGATTCAGTATGCAAATTTTGCTATTTGGCAAAGACAATGGTTGCAAGGCTCGGTACTGAACAGCCAATTGAGTTACTGGCAAGAACAATTGGCAAATGCACCCACATTCTTACCATTACCCACAGACAGACCCAGACCTGCTGTGCAGACTTTCAATGGCGCAAATATGGAGTTTGCCTTGTCTGTTGAGTTAACTCAACAACTGACAAAACTAAGTCAAGAGCAAGGGGTGACTTTGTTTATGACGCTGTTAGCGGCATACAATACATTACTTTACCGCTATACGGGACAAACAGATATTTTGGTGGGGACACCAATTGCCAACCGCGATCGCGCCGAAACAGAAGGTCTAATTGGCTTTTTTGTCAACACTTTAGTTTTGCGGACTAACTTGGCAGAAAATCCCAGCTTTAGCGAATTACTCCTGCGCCTGAGAGAAATAGCTCTATCCGCCTATGCTCATCAAGATTTGCCCTTTGAAATGTTGGTGGAAGCATTGCAGCAAGAACGAGACTTGAGCCATACACCACTGTTCCAGGTGATGTTTGTTCTCAATAATGCTCTTATGTCTGAAATAGAGTTGACTGGGTTAACTGTCAGTTCCTTGCCATCAGAAAGTTCCACGGCAAAATTTGATTTGACCTTGGGAATGGAAAACACTTCCACTGGACTAGTGGGGTGGTGGGAATACAATACTGACTTGTTTGATAGCAGCACCATTGAGCGGATGACTGGTCATTTGGTGACATTGCTGTCAAGTATTGTCGCCAATCCACAACAGCGAATTGACCAATTACCAATGCTCACAGCATCTGAGCAACAGCAGTTACTAGTTGAGTGGAATGATACTCAAGTAGACTATCCCCAAGATAAATTTATTCATCAGTTGTTTGAAGAACAAGTGGAGCGCACACCCGATGCAGTGGCAGTGGTGTTTGAGAATCAACAATTGACGTACCACGAATTGAATTGTCAGGCTAACCAGTTGGCGCATTATTTGCGGTCTTTGGGAGTGGGAGCCGACGTGCTGGTTGGGATATGTGTAGAACGCTCCTTGGAGATGGTAGTGGGATTACTTGGTATTCTCAAGGCGGGTGGGGCTTACGTACCACTTGACCCTGAGTATCCCCAAGACCGTCTGAGTTTTATGCTTGAAGACGCTCAAGTTTCCGTGCTACTGAGTCAACAGCATCTAGTTGAGAACTTACCTGAACATCAAGCGCGTGTTGTTTGCTTAGATAGCGACTGGCAAATCATTCCCCAGTCGAATCAGCACAATCCCATCACTGGTATACAAACTAGTAACTTGGCTTATGTGATTTACACTTCGGGTTCCACCGGAAAGCCTAAAGGAGCGCTAAATACGCATCTAGGGATTTGCAATCGCCTCCTGTGGATGCAGCAAGCTTATGAATTAACAGAAATAGATTGCGTTTTACAGAAAACTCCTTTCAGCTTCGATGTCTCCGTTTGGGAGTTTTTCTGGCCATTATTGACTGGAGCGCGTTTAGTTGTAGCTAAACCAGGTGGACATAAAGATAGTAATTACTTGGTCAAGCTAATATTAGAGCAACAAGTTACTACACTGCATTTTGTCCCTTCAATGCTTCAGATTTTCGTAGAAGAAGAAAGTATTAAAAATTGCAGTAGCTTGAAGCGAGTTATTTGTAGTGGCGAAGCACTGCCTTTAGAACTTCAGGAACGCTTTTTTGCTTCTTTAAAATGTCAATTACATAATCTCTACGGGCCAACAGAAGCGGCAATTGATGTCACCTTCTGGGAATGTCAACCAGAGAGCAATTTGAAGACTGTGCCTATTGGTCGCCCAATTTCCAATACGCAAATCTACATACTCGACCAAAACTTACAACCAGTACCCGTGGGTGTGCCAGGAGAGTTACACATCGCTGGTACAGGATTAGCAACAGGCTACCTCAACCGCCCAGAGTTAACACAAGAGAAATTCATTCCCAACCCTTTTGAGAAGGCAGGAGGCAGTACTTCGGCTTCTCTACGAGACAGGAGGCGAACGCTCAGTAACCGGAGACAGGATCTCACTGAGCGACTTGCCTTGAGCGGAGCCGAAAGGAGCCGAAGTAGGGCAAGAGGGAGTAAATTATATAAAACCGGAGATTTGGCTCGTTATCTACCAGATGGCAATATCGAATACCTGGGACGCATCGACAACCAAGTAAAAATCCGGGGTTTCCGCATCGAATTAGGAGAAATCGAGGCAGCACTAAGCCAACATAAAGATGTGCAAACATCTGTAGTCATTGTCTGCGAAGACATCAGAAGTGACAAACGCATAGTAGCCTACATCGTACCGGAACCACAGATAACACCGACAATCAACCAACTGCGTAGCTTCCTCAAGGAAAAGTTACCAGAATACATGGTACCAAGTAACTTTGTCACCCTAGATTCTCTACCCCTAACACCCAACGGCAAAATAGACCGCCGTGCCCTACCAGTACCAGAGACAAGTAGTAAATTATCAGATAAATACGTAGCTCCACGTACACCCATAGAAGAAATCCTGGCACAAATTTGGGTGCAAGTGCTGAAAGTAGAGCTTGTAGGCAGACATGATAACTTCTTTGAACTAGGGGGACACTCACTACTAGCAACGCAACTTATCTCCCGCATCCGCACTAATTTCCAAGTAGAATTACCATTGCGGAGCTTATTTGCTGCACCAACAATTGCGGAATTAGCGCCAAACATTCAACGGTTACAGCAACAAGACTTAGAACTTTCTGCACCAGCCATATTACCAAGGGCAAACAATGCAGAACTACGCCTGTCTTATGCTCAACAGCGTTTGTGGTTTATAGACCAGTTGGAGCCGAATAGTCCATCATATAACATCCCCATTGGTTTGCGCTTAGTCGGAATTCTGAACGTTGCCGCCTTAGAACAAAGCTTAATTGAAATTATTCATCGCCACGAAGCATTACGCACCAACTTCATCACAGTAGATGGACAAGCTGCTCAAATCATCCAAACAGAAACGAATTGGTCAGTTACTGTTGTTGAGTTGCAAAATCTACCAACAATTGAACAAGAAATAGCTGCACAGAAATTAGTGCAACAACAAGCAATTCAACCTTTTGACTTGTTAAATGAAGCCCTATTCAGAACGACATTAGTGATACTGTCCGAGACAGAACAGTGGCTATTAGTGTGTATGCACCATGTTGTCAGTGATGGCTGGTCAATAAATGTGTTTGTCCAGGAGCTACAAGCACTATACAATGCCTATTCTCAAGGTGAATCATCTCTACGAGACGCTACGCGAACACCCCTGTTGCCACTGCCAATTCAGTATGCAGATTTCGCCTTATGGCAAAGGCAATGGTTACAAGGGGAAGTACTCAACAGTCAATTGAGTTACTGGCAAGAACAATTGGCAAATGCACCTACATTTTTGCCATTACCCACAGACAGACCCAGACCTGCTGTGCAGACTTTCAATGGCGCAAATCTGAAGTTTGCCCTGTCTGTTGAACTCACTCAACAACTGACAAAACTGAGTCAGGAGCAAGGGGTGACTTTGTTTATGACGCTGTTAGCGGCATACAATACATTACTTTACCGCTATACGGGACAAACAGATATTTTGGTGGGGACACCAATTGCTAACCGCGATCGCACCGAAACAGAAGGGTTAATTGGCTTTTTTGTCAATACTTTGGTGATGCGGACTGAAGTTTTGGGCGATCGCACCTTTAACGAACTACTCACTCATGTTCGGGAAATGGCACTGTCCGCCTACGCTCATCAAGATTTGCCCTTTGAAATGCTGGTGGAAGCATTGCAGCCAGAACGAGACATGAGCCATACACCACTGTTCCAGGTGATGTTTGTCCTCCAGAATACTCCCATGTCTGAAATAGAGTTAACTGGGTTAACTGTCAGTTCATTGCCAATAGAAAGTTCTACGGCAAAGTTTGATTTGACCTTAATAATGGAGAATACCGCTACTGGACTAGTGGGATGGTGGGAATACAACACTGACTTGTTTAATAGCAGCACTATTGAGCGAATGACAGGTCATTTTGTGACAATGCTTGAGGCAATTGTGGCGAATCCTCAAGAGCGGATTTCCAAATTGCCAATATTAACAGAATCTGAGCAACGGCAGTTATTGGTTGAGTGGAATGATACATGGGTGGATTATCCCCAGGATAAATGTATCCATCAATTGTTTGAAGAGCAGGTTGAGCGTACACCGGATGCAGTGGCGGTGGTGTTTGAGAATCAACAACTGACATACCACGAATTAAATTGTCGTGCTAACCAGTTAGCCTATTACTTGCAGTCTTTGGGTGTAGGAGCAGATGTGCTGGTGGGGATATGTGTGGAGCGTTCTTTAGAAATGCTTGTAGGAATACTTGGGATTCTCAAGGCGGGTGGAGTTTATGTACCTCTCGACCCAGAGTATCCTGAAGAGCGTCTAAATTTTATGCTAGAAGATGCTCAAGTTTCATTGCTGTTGACTCAAGAAAAATTAGTAGAATATCTTGTGCAACATCAAGTGCGTCTCGTCTCCTTAGACAGCAACTGGCAGAGCATATCCCTCGCAAATCAAAATAATCTCAACAGTACAGTCAGTCCTGAAAACCTATGTTATGTGATTTACACCTCTGGTTCTACAGGAACACCCAAGGGAGTAGCAGTAACCCATCAGGCTGTAAATCGACTAGTCTTCAACACTAATTATGTACAATTATCTCCTAGCGATCGCGTTGCTCAAGCGGCAAATATTGCCTTTGATGCTGCGACCTTTGAAATTTGGGGAGCATTGCTTCACGGAGCCAAGCTAGTCATCATCAATAAATCTGTATTGCTCACCCCGAAAGAATTTGCTGCAAATATGCGCTACCACGAGGTTAGTGTCTTATTCTTAACCACAGCTTTATTCAATCAGTTAGCCAATTTTGTACCGCAAGCGTTTAGTTCTTTAAGATATCTACTATTTGGTGGTGAAGCGGTTGACCCAAGATGGGTGCAAGAAGTACTCGAAAAAGGCGCTCCACAGCAATTGCTTCATGTCTATGGGCCAACAGAAAATACCACCTTTTCTTCTTGGTATTTAGTAGAAAACTTACCAACCACAGCCACAACTATCCCTATCGGTCGCCCAATTTCCAATACACAAATCTACATATTCGACCAAAACTTACAACCAGTACCTGTGGGTGTACCAGGAGAGTTATATATCGGCGGTGTCGGATTAGCACAAGGCTACTTCAACGCAAAAGAGTTAACACAAGAAAAATTCATCCCCAACCCCTTCGGTGGAAGGAGAGGAGGAGAACGCTTATATAAAACTGGGGACTTAGCCCGTTATCTGCCAGATGGTAATATCGAATACTTAGTACGCATCGATAACCAAGTAAAAATCCGGGGATTCCGCATCGAATTAGGAGAAATTGAAGCAGTACTGAGCCAACATGAAGATGTGCAAGTATGTTGCGTCATTGCCCGCGAAGATATCAAGAGTGATAAGCGCCTAGTAGCCTATATCGTACCGCAGTCACAGATGACACCCAAAATCAGCGTTCTGCGTAGCTTGCTAAAAGAAAAGCTATCAGAATACATGATACCAAGCGCCTTCGTCATACTGGAGTCCCTACCCCTTACCCCCAACGGCAAAATAGACCGTCGCGCCCTACCAGCACCAGAGACAAGTAGTGAATTATCAGAAAAATATGTCGCCCCACGCAGCCCCATCGAAGAAATTTTGTCACTGATTTGGACACAAGTCCTGAAAGTAGAGCTTGTAGGCAGACATGATAACTTTTTTGAACTAGGAGGACACTCACTACTAGCAACGCAACTCATTTCCCGCATCCGCACTAACTTCCAAGTAGAAATCCCCTTGCGAAGCTTATTTGCTGCACCAACAATTGCCCAATTAGCGTTAAACATCCAAAGGTTACAGCAACAAAACTTAGAACTTTCAGCACCACCCATATTGTCAAGAGCAGAAAATGCAGAGATACCACTGTCTTATGCTCAACAGCGTTTGTGGTTTTTAGACCAGTTGGAGCCGAACACTGCCTCATACAATATCCCCATCGGGTTGCGTTTAGTGGGAACTCTTGAAGTTACAGCCTTAGAACAAAGCTTAATTGAAATTATTCATCGCCACGAAGCATTACGCACTAACTTTGTTACTGTTGATGGACAAGCTGCTCAAATCATTCAAACACCACCAAATTGGACATTTTCAGTAGTTGACTTGCAGCATTTATCGACAACCGAAATTGAACTAGCTGCACAGCAACTAGTTCAACAACAAGCAATTCAACCTTTTGACTTGGCTGAGGAAGCCCTATTCAGAGCGACATTACTGGTGCTGTCAGAGACAGAACAATGGTTATTAGTGTGTATGCACCACGTTGTCAGTGATGGCTGGTCAATAGGTGTGTTTGTCCAGGAGTTACAAGCGCTGTACAATGCTTATTCTCAAGGTCAACCGTCACCCTTGTTACCACTACCAATCCAGTATGCAGATTTCGCTATTTGGCAAAAGCAATGGTTGCAAGGCTCGGTACTGAACAGCCAATTGAGTTACTGGCAAGAACAATTGGCAAATGCACCCACATTCTTACCATTACCCACAGACAGACCCAGACCTGCTGTGCAGACTTTCAATGGCGCAAATATGGAGTTTGCCTTGTCTGTTGAGTTAACTCAACAACTGACAAAACTAAGTCAGGAGCAAGGGGTGACTTTGTTTATGACCTTGTTAGCGGCATACAATACATTACTTTACCGCTACACGGGACAAACAGATATTTTGGTGGGGACACCAATTGCTAACCGCGATCGCACCGAAATAGAAGGGTTAATTGGCTTTTTTGTCAATACTTTGGTGATGCGGACTGATTTGTCTGAAAATCCCAGCTTTAACGAATTACTCCCGCGTCTAAGAGAAATGGCACTGTCAGCTTATGCTCATCAAGATTTGCCCTTTGAAATGCTGGTAGAAACTTTGCAACCAGAACGAGACATGAGTTATACACCACTGTTTCAGGTAATGTTTGTTCTTCAGAATACTCCCATGTCTGAAATAGAGTTGACTGGGTTAACTGTTAGTTCCTTACCAATAGAAAGTTCCACGGCAAAGTTTGATCTTACCTTATCAATGGAAAACACTCCCACTGGACTAGTGGGAGTGTGGGAATACAACACTAATTTATTTGATAGCTGCACCATTGAGCGGATGACGGGTCATTTTGTAACTTTGCTCGAAGCAATTGTGGCGAATCCCAGCGAGCGGATTTCGCAATTGCCAATGTTAACAGCTTCTGAGCAGCAACAATTATTAGTTGAGTGGAATGATACTCAAGTAGATTATCCCCAAGATAAATGTATCCATGAGTTATTTGAGGAGCAGGTGGAGCGTACACCCGATGCAGTGGCAGTGGTGTTTGAGAATCAACAATTGACGTATCACGAGTTGAATTGTCGTGCTAACCAGTTGGCCCATTACTTGCAGTCTTTAGGTGTGAGACCCGACACGCTTGTAGCTATATGTGTGGAACGCTCCTTAGAAATGGTGGTGGGATTACTTGGTATTCTCAAGGCAGGTGGTGCTTACGTGCCGCTTGACCCAGCGTATCCCCAAGACCGTCTGAGCTTTATGCTTGAAAATGCTCAAGCTTCCGTGCTGCTAACCCAACAGCAATTAGTTGAGAAATTCCAAAAGCATCAGGCACAGGTTGTTTGTTTAGATACTGATTGGCACTTTATTTCTCAATTAAATCGAGATAATTTAATCACTGAAGTACAAGCAACTAACTTGGCTTATGTGATTTATACCTCTGGTTCTACAGGAACACCAAAGGGAGTACTGATTGCCCATCAAGGATTGTTAAATTTAGTGTTGTGGCATCAGCGTACTTTTAAAATCACGACCTTAGACAAAGCCACCCAAATGGCAGGAACAGGATTTGACGCGGCTGCATGGGAATTATGGCCTTACCTAACAGCAGGAGCAAGTATCTACTTAGTCAAATCTGACATTCTTGCCTCGCCAGTAAATTTACGAGATTGGTTGATATCACAGAAGATTACTATCAGTTTTGTGCCAACACCAGTAACACAGGAGTTATTGTCTTTAGAATGGACTACGGAAAGTTTAGCTTTGCGTTACATCCTGACTGGAGGGGATAAGCTTAATCAGTATCCACCAGCGTCAATCCCTTTCCAAGTAGTGAATAATTATGGTCCAACAGAGAATACTGTTGTCACAACTTCTGGGTCGGTAGTTGCTAAGGAGCAGGAGCAGATATCACCAAGCATTGGTCGCCCAATTGACAATACCCATATCTACATTTTAGATAAGTATTTACAACCAGTACCCATTGGTGTGCCAGGAGAGTTACACATCGGTGGTGCAGGATTAGCACGCGGTTATCTCAACCGACCAGAATTAACACAAGAGAAATTCATCCCCAACCCTTTTGAGAAGGTGAGACAGCGCGGTCTTGGGGGTTTCCCCCATGAGCGACTGCGAACCCAAAGGGCAGGAGGCAGTAAATTATACAAAACTGGTGACTTAGCCCGCTATCTACCAGATGGAAACATAGAATACCTGGGGCGCATCGACAATCAGATAAAAATCCGAGGTTTCCGAATTGAGTTAGGGGAAATTGAGGCAATACTGAGTCAGCATCCAGGAGTTAGAGAAAATGTGGTAGTGGCGAGGGAAGAGATTCCAGGAGAGAAACGCTTAGTAGCTTATTTTGTGCCGCAGTTGGAGCAAACACCAACCATCAATGAGTTACGTATTTTCTTGAAAGAAAAATTACCACAATACATGGTGCCCTCTGCTTTTGTCAGGTTAGAGTTTTTACCTTTAACTCCCAATGGCAAGGTAGACCGAAAAGCTTTACCCTTTCCTGATTCCGATAATACCCAGGCAGTGAGTTTTGTGGCACCAGGTACCTCTGTAGAGAAGGTATTGGCAGATATTTGGGCTAATGTACTGCATCTAAAGCAGGTGGGTGTTCTGGATAATTTCTTTGAGTTAGGAGGTCATTCACTCTCCACAATTCGGGTGATGTCCCAGGTAAATGAGACTTTCCAGATTAACTTACCGTTGCGCCACCTATTTACTGCCCCAACTGTCGCTGAACTTGCTCAGACTATTGAGTTTACCTCTGGGGCAGACTCTACTGTCACTGCAAATAAAATTACTACCGTAGACTTACAAGCTGAAGTTGTCCTAGACCAGACAATTAACCCTAGTAACCTAGTTTATCAACCTGTAAGTGAACCTTCGGCTATTTTCCTAACAGGTGCAACAGGCTTTGTAGGTGCTTTTTTGCTGGCTGAATTATTACAACAAACTCAAGCAGATATCTATTGTCTGGTGCGTGCTGCCAATGTTACCGCAGGTAAACAACGGCTCCAAGAAACCCTGAAATCTTATTTACTTTGGGAGGCATCTTTTAACTCGCGGATCATTCCAGTATTAGGAGATTTATCTCAACCGCTTCTTGGTCTTTCAGATGAGCAGTTTCACCTCATGGCTGGGAAAATTGATTCAATCTACCATAATGGCGCTTTAGTGAATCATGTTTATCCATACGCTTTGTTAAAAGCAGCAAATATTCGGGGAACTGAGGAAGTCTTGAGATTAGCTAGTCAAATCAAAATCAAGCCTGTGCATTTCATTTCTACTGTTAGCGTTTTCGCCTCAGATGAGTATTTCAAATTAGAGGTTGTTCAAGAAAATGATCCTCTGGAATCCTGTCAAGGACTTCCGGGAGGCTATGCCCAAAGTAAATGGGTTGCAGAAAAGATGGTAATGATGGCACGCGATCGCGGTTTGCCTTGCAGTATCTACAGGCTTGGTAGAATAACATGGCACAGTCAAACCGGCGTTTGGAATTTAAATGATATGTTTTACAGATTCATCAAAAGCTGCATTCAACTAAAAAGTGCGCCAGAGATGAACAGCATGGTAGAAATTACACCTGTAGACTATCTCACCAAAGCTTTAATCCACCTGTCGCAGCAGCCAGAATCTTTGGGCAAAGCCTTTCATCTAATTAATTCCGATTCTGCTCCTTGGAGTCAATTTATTAACTGCATCCGCTCTTTGGGCTACCCACTGCAACAGCTTTCCTATGAAGATTGGCAAGCTGAACTACTTCGCAGTACCCAAATTTATACTGATAACGCTTTGTATTCAGTTGTATCGCTGGCTGGAGACAATACATCTTCAGAGTCAACGCCAAATGCGGCATCTAGCTTAAAATTCGATTGCCAAAATACCCTCAATGGACTTGTAAATACCGATATTCGCTGGCCGGAAGTAGACAATAAATTACTCCAAGCTTTCTTTACCAATTTATGAAATACTTATTGATAATAGTTGAGGCGAGTCTAACACTACTTTCATCTTACTTATTAGGTAAAATCTTCAGTTTATTTCCATAATATGGCAACTCAAGTAGTTCAAAACCAATCTTTAAACAATACTTATTCAGCTTTTACTCAATTTTGGAAAAATGTCAAAGCGGTCACAGGGCCTTACTGGTACCCAACAAAAGCAGGAGAAAGAGCATTTTCAGATGTGATTCGCGTATGGGGAATGCTCATTCTCCTAATCTCATTAATAATTACACTTGTAGGAGTAAATGTATTTAATAGCTTCATTCAGCGCTATTTACTAGATCTCATGATTAAAGAGAAGGATCTTCCTAAGTTTTTTGATGCCTTATTACTTTATGGTGTAGTTCTCGTATTAGCAACGCTCTTTGTAGGTTTTACTAAATCTGTTAGAAAAAAAATTGCTCTCGATTGGTACCAATGGCTAAATAACCATATATTATCAAAATATTTAAGTAATCGAGCCTATTACAAAATAAACTTTAAATCTGATATTGATAATCCAGATCAACGTTTATCTCAAGAAATCGAACCCATTGCTAGTAATGCTCTCAGCTTTTCAGCTACTTTATTAGAGAAAGTACTGGAGATGACGGTATTTTTAATAATTCTTTGGTCAATCTCTCCTCAAGTTGCAATGATTTTAGTTGTTTATACAATCGTAGGCAATTTGATTGCCGTTTACTTGACTCAAGAATTAAATAAGATTAGTCAAGAAGAACTTGAATCGAAAGCTGATTACACCTATTGCCTAACTCATGTCCGCAATCATGCTGAATCAGTAGCTTTTTTTCAAGGAGAAAACCAAGAATTAAATATTATTAACCGCCGATTTAGTAATTTAATAAAAAATGCTAAACGCAAGATTGATTGGGAAAAAAATAAAGAGATTTTTAATAGAGGATATCAAGCTGTAATTCAAATACTACCATTTATAGTATTTGGTCCTTTAAACATTAAAGGTGAAATAGATTTTGGAGAACTTAGCCAAGCTGCTTTATCCTGTAATCTTTTTGCTATGGCTTTGGCAGAATTAATTAATGAATTTGGAACTTCCGGGCGATTTTCTAGTTATGTTGAGCGTTTATCTGAGTTTTCAGATGCTTTAGAATCAGTAACTAAACAACCGGAAAATGTTAATACTATTAAAACTATAGAAGAAAATCATCTCGCTTTTGAGAATGTTACTTTACAAACGCCCAACTATGAGCAGATAATTGTTGAAGATTTATCACTATCTGTTCAACCAGGAGAAGGTTTACTGATTATTGGGCCCAGTGGTCGAGGTAAAAGTTCTCTGTTAAGAGCGATCGCCGGTTTGTGGAATGCGGGGACTGGTCGTCTGGTGCGACCTCCATTAGAAGAAGTTTTATTTTTACCTCAACGCCCTTATATAATCTTGGGGACTTTGCGTGAACAGTTGCTTTATCCTAATACAAATCGTCAAATAAGCGATGCAGAACTCAAAAAATTTTTGCAACAAGTTAATCTGCAAAACTTACTAAGTCGAGTTGATGGCTTCGATACAGAAGTTCCTTGGGAAAACATATTATCAGTGGGGGAACAACAACGCCTTGCCTTTGCAAGACTGCTAGTTACTCATCCCAGCTTTACTATATTAGATGAAGCAACTAGTGCTTTGGATTTGAAGAATGAAGGAAGTCTATATCAACAGTTGCAAGAGACGAAAACAACGTTTATTAGTGTTGGGCATAGGGAAAGTTTATTTGATTATCATCAATGGGTTTTAGAACTTTCACAAGATTCTAGTTGGCAACTTATGACCGTGCAAGATTATCGAAATCAAAACACAAGCATTACTAAAACTACCGGAAATACTCCACTCAAAATAGATAGTTTTTTTAAAGATAAATTCCAAACCAAATTAGAGAACAGTACAGGCGAAGAGCTTTCCCATAAGGAAATGAATGCACTAACATCCTATTCCCTTAGCACTATTAGAAGTAAGGCAAGCAAAGGAGAGTCTATCATTACTAATGACGGCTTTATTTATCGCTACAACAAAGACCCTAAAGTATTGAAATGGGTTATGGATTAGCCTGAATCAACATCTTGAGTTTGCCAGATAATGCGATCGCCACTGAATTTTGAAGCAAATATTCCCAAATCCTTACAGGGAAAACCTTTGCAAAATTATACAACTTTTTTCTTTGTTTTTAGATGGTAGAATGATGAAATTGTACAACTTTATTTTTTCAACAGTGCTGAATAGCTAACGATAGAATAATACTTGTAGGCGCTCAAATTATACAACTTTTTTAGATTTCTACATCAGGGTAAAATGGCTTCTGAAGAAGTTTTATGGCTTGCAGAAGCCATTTTTATGGCAATGATTATAAGTATAATATATTTGTTACTACTTAAGTAATTATTAGCTGGATTCGCAGTCAAGGGTAAAATTATCTAAATGCGATCGCAAAAACCCGTAATGTATATTTTTACAGTGTCAAATATTTTCATAAAGTTTCAAACTGTACTTGTCTGTACAAATCAGCGATCGCTATTTCTACATCCACCGATTCCAGTCGCAATATTTCATCCGAATTATACTCCGACAGTACCCATTTCCCTTGTTCATTGCGCCGAAACACTTCCACACCCGGTTGAGCTACTTGTACTAATACATATTCTTGCAAGGTTGAAGATTGGCGATATTTGGCAAACTTTTTTCCCCTATCAACTGCTTCCGTTGAAGGTGATAGCACTTCGATAATTAAACAGGGAAATTGTACCAATTGTGGATCGCGATCGCGTTCATCGGAAGTCACTACCACATCTGGATAAAAATATTTTTGCCCTGGTTCTACCTGCACTTTCACATCTACAATGTAAACTTCACAGGTGCGATCGGCTAGGGCATCGTCTAGAAGTTTAAAGAAATTTAGACAAACCCGATTATGGTTGCGTGTACCACCGCTCATCATCACAACTTCGCCATCCCAATACTCGTAGCGTTCCTCTTGGGTGGGTTCCCAAATCAGATATTCTTCTGCACTCATCAAAATGTTGTCGGGTAAAGCAACCATCGGTGCGATCTCTTAATGATTCACTTTATTTAGGATAACGAAAAAAGGGCGTTCTCTTTTAGTATGACTATTCCCACATCCTCTGAACAGAATAAGCATCGAATTTTTTATCCCTGCTAATAATAATTAAGGAGTGATTGATAGCCTGTGCAATCAACATTCGGTCAAATGGATCGCCATGATGTAGCGGGAGATTCCGAATTTGAACTGTATCGGCAAAAGATATCGGAATTATGAGGATATCTGAAGCGTCGATTGCAGAACCTATTGTTTCATAGCTCTGTTGAAGTGATAATTTCCCAAGGTTCAACTTGATGGCAATTTCCCAAAGACTAGCGATACTGAGATAAACGATATCTGCACTATTGATGATCATCCTCAGATTATCTGGAAGGCTGGAGTCATTTTCAGTTAGCCAGATAAAAGCATGAGTATCTAAAAGGAAACCACTCATTCCATATATTCCTTAAAAACTTCGATAGGTTCATCAAAGTCATCAGGCAAAGGTAAAACAAAAGTTCCTTTTAAGATGCCAGATCGATGCTTTTGTTGTTGTAAACTTTCCTGGGAAACAGCCTTTGAATAATTCTCAACTAAATATTTTGCATAATGCAAGAGTTCTTGTTTAAGTGACTCTGGCATTTGCTTTAGTGTTTGTAAAATTTCTGCATCAATAGCCATGATTTATCCTGAGAGGTTCTCCTGCTTATAATTTTAGGGGAATTTTTGGAAGGGATTTTATTTTTCGGTGTCTTCGGTTTCAAACTGCACTTGTCGGTACAAATGGGCGATGTCTAGGACGGGCTACGCCTACGCACACTGTGTCAGAATTGCTATTGTAGGCGATGATGCTTGTTAGAAGTGATATGTGCTTTTCAGATGTTTAGCAAATTAAGCGATCGCCACAATTGACTGACTAGAAGCGAATATGGCGTATCTGCACAATCATCCGTTTCAGAGGACGTAAGATTGGATGCCAAGTTAAAGGTTTGAGATCAAGACCTGCATAATTAGCAATTTCCTCTGCAACAGCCTCTATTGCTTTACCCTCCGTGTTGAGATGAACTGAAAACCTCTCATCAGATAAGGACTTTATGCAACGATCAAGTTGAGCCGCGCCCCAAGAACTGCTTCCATCACCACGCCGACGCAACCGACGCAAAACCGTGTTGCGAGAAGCAAGTAGGGTAAAATGATGCACCTGAAATCCCTCTTTACGTAACATTCCTACAGTTTGCTCGTAGTAGAGCGGATTAACTACGGTCATTGGAACAATAATTTCTCCTGCAAAGCTTTCTGCAACATACCGTAAAGCTTGGTAAGTAAACTCACGCCACATCGGATGATCCTGGAAGTCTCTATGCATTGATGGCGGTACAACTTTACGAAGCGCAAAACCAATTTGTTCAGGATCGAACACAAAACTACTAGGGACTCGACTGTGTATCTCGAAGGCAGTTTGAGTTTTGCCAACCCCAAAGGCTCCATTCAACCAAATGATCATGCGTGACAGTGGCTTTCTCACATCGACTACAACCTAGCATTGATTTTATATTGGCGATCGCCTCTCAGATTTTTCGCAATAATTCCCAAATTGCAGCTAAAGCTGAAATTGTCACATCCTCTTAACGTCCTAGCATTTTATCCCGCAGATGTTTAATGCGATCGCAATGAACGAATAGTTAACCACATTAGGGGATGAAGATTCGCCTTGCACCTCGATAACTATCAATATCAAGCACAATTTCAATCAGACTTTCAACACACTGACCTCGATATTCAGAGTCGTTTAGCAGTCGATCGGCATTGCCAATCGTAATTACGGGTAACGATGCTAAGGTATTTTCTTCACGTATGACTTGTTCGAGCGAATCTTTCCCTTTCATGCTGCGATTAGCTGTAAGCAAAATCATCTGATTTTCCTAAGCTAATCGCCAAACAACCCTGTCATATCATGTCCGTCGAATTGACCATAATAAAAACACCCCACCCCCAACCCCTCCCCGCAAGCGGCTATCCATTACCCGGATCTTTCTTAACAAATAGACAAAATACTTAAAATTAGACTGAAACGGTTGATGGGTATAGTTTTGAGAGAAAGTATAGTTTCGGGTGATGATGCATCATGCAAAAATGGGCAGAGTCAGAATTACAGGCAGCAGACTTAGGGGATGCTAGGAGAAACAAACGGCTAGTACGTATTGTGGAAGATTTAGCATCCCAACCAGCCAGTAGCGTACCACAAGCTTGTGGAGATATAGCAGCGACAAGTGCAGTGTATGATTTTTGGAATTCACCATATTTTCAGCGATCAGATATCAGAAATGCCCACATCAAAAGCACAATTAAAAGAATCAAAGAACATCAAGTAATATGAGCAATTCAAGACACAACAAATATAGACTTAACAAACCACCCAGCAACAAGTGGTGTTGGTTATCTCGACCACAGAAAATCATCAGGATTAAAAGTACATTCAACATTTGCGGCGACAATTAAAGGAATTTCTGCAAATGTGATAAGCTGACTTTTACCCTGAACATCAATTAGGAAAGTTAGGAAAAAACAAAAATGGCAATTATCTACGGCACCACAGGTTCTGACACAAGAAATGGAACTTCGGGAAATGACACATTATATGGATGGGCTAGGGGTGGCAATGCTAATAGCCCGTCTGGTAATGACACCCTGAATGGCAGCTTTGGTGACGATATCTTAATTGGTGGTAGTGGTAATGACAGCCTTTTCGGTGGCGCTGGCAATGATAGCCTGATTGGCAATAATGGCAACGACGTGCTGACTGGCGGCACCCGTAATGATACCTTAGAAGGTGGGGCGGGTGCTGACAACCTTTTCGGTGGCGCTGGCAATGATAGCCTGATTGGCAATGATGGCAATGACGTGTTACAAGGTAATGCCAGTGATGACGCCCTAGTTGGAGGCTTGGGCAGCGACATACTTACAGGCGGAGACGGTGATGACACCCTAGTTGGAGGCTTGGGCAAGGACATACTTACAGGCGGAGACGGTGCCGATAGATTTTACTTTAATTCCCCAGATGAAGGAATTGATACCATCACTGACTTCAATTTCACTGATCAGATTTGGATTTCCGCCGAAGGTTTCGGAATAGATATAGACTCTCTCGATGCGGTTACGACCAACTTCAGTACAGGCGCACTGTTCGTTGAAGACACTCAGATTGCGACAGTTTCCGGTTATTTCTTCGTTTCCAATTATACCATCACCATTTTCTAGAAACCGTGTGTTAAGTCAACCACAACCGAGAGATTGAACATGTTGAGGCAAACTTCGTCTGATTGCCCCAACATACTGTGATGTACGCCTTCTATGGTAAACGGAACAATCACAATCGAACGATAATCTGTTGCGAGTTGCTATAGCCCTCGATACGCTAAAATTTGCTCATCTGGAGTTTTCGCCCTAGATAGAACACTGAGCCGACCTCTAACTTGTTCTTCGTAGGTAATTACAGTCACTGCAATTTCAACCTCTTCAACGGCTGCCAGCCTTGTCAGGATTCGCTTTCCCTCTTGTCCATTGCGTTGGATGAAACTGAGATGGTCGGTGTCAAGAATATACATCTTGCAGTATTAGCAACCTTACTCAGCAGATTTCCGCCATTCTTGTCCAAAGCGAACTGCTTCCTCAAAAGTAGGATCGTTTTCAAAGCTACCTGCGACTTCCAACCACCAAAAAGATTTTTTCTGGACAAACCCATAGAGCATCTGTTTCATTTGTGCCAGTTCTGTCTCCAAAATTGCAACTCGCGCTTCGAGTTGTTGAGAGCGTTCTTCAACTTGCTGGGAGGTCATAGGGATCTACTAAAAGTTAGAATTCTGAAAGCATTATAGCAAGACCATCTGTTCTGGTTCGTAAATGGCATCTTATCTATTATCGCTTCCTGGCGGCAAGTTGAGCGCTTTGTCAGCTAAGAGATAACCTTTCTGTAAGGGTAGTTGCTGATTCGTAAGTATAAGATTCACGTTAACATCCCAAGATTTTATCCCACAGATGCTTTCTGGCGATGTCTACGACGGGCTACGCCTACGCACGCTCAAGCTAACTCAGTCATGGCTACCACACTCTTAAAACGTAAATGGCATCTTATCCATTATCGCTTCTTGGCGGCAAGTTGAGCGCTTTGTCACCCAAACGTTGACGTAATAACCTTTGTGTGTAGGTAATATCATGTCCGGTTAATTAGTTATAATTCCTGTCATCTATGCAGAAACCGGAAAACCCTCTTTCCCCCTGCTCCCTGCTCCCTACTCCCTACTCCCTGCGGTCGATAAGTCTTCAACCGGACACGATATAATTGCTGATTCGTGAGTATAAGATTCACGTTAACGTCCTAGCATTTTATCCCGCAGATGTTCTCTGGCGATGTGCAAGCGGTTTGTTATACCGCCTTAATCGCCGCAATATGCCACAATAGCAGGTAAAACAGTAAGAGTAATTTTGTTTTCACTAACCATCATCCCCTATGCAAGTCAAAGACATGACCATCGAAGAACTCAAGCTTTTGATTCAGGAAACTGTTGCCGAAACAATTCAATCTCTAATGGTTGATCCTGATGAAGGCAAACAAATAAGACCAGAAGTGAAACAGCAACTACTTGACTCCCTACAACGTACTCAATCTGGAGAACGTGGAATCCCTGCTGAGGAAGTAGCAAAAAACCTGGGATTCACCTGGTAATGAGCTACGAGATCGAATTTAAATCAGAGGCGACTATCGGGTTTGAAACTCTCACCTCAACTATTCAAGAGCGCATCCTGCGTAAAATTCGCTGGTTGTCTGAGAACTTTGAGGACTTAACCCCTCAACCTTTGAGTGCTGATTTAAGCGGTTTGTTCAAACTCAGAATTGGTGACTACCGAGTTATTTATTCCTTTGATACTGAAGTACAACTCATCACAATTCATCAAGTTGGGCATCGCCGTGATATTTACAATTAACAATCAATCATCAGTTTCCCCTCAATTACACTCCAATTAAGGACTCAGTAGATTCACGTTAACGTCCTAGCATTTTATCCCGCAGATGTTTAATGCGATCGCCTCCTAGATTTTTCGCAATAATTCCCGAATTGCGATCGCACAATCAGGGAAGGCTAAAGGTGAAATTGTCACATTCTCTGCAAGTATGCTCTCGCTGTGATACCCATCTGGACTGGGGAGACGATACATATACAACTTGCGTCCATTGACATCTAAAATCCAGTACTCAATAATGCCTGACTTAGCATAAGCGATCGCTTTTACTTCTCGATCGTATTTGAGACTGGAATCAGCTATTTCAATCAGTAAAAACACTTCAGAAGCATTGGGATGGTGATCCTCATAATCTAATGGATTCAGCTTCACCACTGAAATATCTGGTTCTGGTTCTGAATAATCATCAAGTTGCACTGGTGACTGGATTCTTAATAAAACTTTGTCACCCAAACATTGACGTAATAACCTTTCTGTGCGGGTAATTGCTGATTCGTGAGCAGTTCCTTTTGCTGACATTCTGATGATTTGTCCCGCGATTAATTCTAAGCGTTCTTCAGGATGAAAAATCCCCGTTTCCGCCATTTGGTGATATTCTTGAACACTAATTAGGCGAATATTGGTGAGCATAAGATTCACGTTAACGTCCTAACATTTTATCCCGCAGATGCTTAATGCGATCGCCTCTCAGATTTTTCGCAATAATTCCCGAATTGCGATGTCTACGACGGGCTACGCCTACGCACATTCAGGGAAGGCTAAAGGTGAAATAGTAACTTAATTGCACTAAAAGGAACTGTAACTATGAGCAATCAACGTTTAACTAAAGATAAATCTGGTGTTAGCCTTTGCAAAACTTGCTTCAACACCATCACCGTCCAATCTATATCAGCTTCGGTAGTATCACGCCCCAATGTGATCCGAATTCCGCCTAAAGCAGCTTTTTTTGAATAGCCCATTGCTAACAATATCGGGCTAGGGCTAAGTTTACCACTGTGACAAGCAGCACCAGCACTGATGCCGATGCCAGCAAGGTTTAACTGTCGTACCAAGGTTTTACCGCTAAGTTTTTCGCCATCGGCGTTTTCTAGGCACATACTGACATGGTGAGGTAAACGATCGCAAGTATCCCCTGTAGGAATTAAACCAGGAATTTCAGCTAATTGGGCAAAGGCGCGATCGCGTAACTGAATTAACCGTGGTGTTTCTGTAGCTAATTCTTGCGCTGCTAATTCTGCTGCTACACCAAATCCGGCAATTACCGGTACTGCTTGCGTACCAGAACGCAGTCCCATTTCTTGTCCACCACCACCGAGTAAAGGCATCAATTCCACACCAGGATGCACGTACAACGCCCCTGCACCTTGCGGCCCATATATTTTATGACTGGAAAGGCTAAGTAAGTCTACTGGGAGTTGTTGCACATCTATGGGTAAGCGTCCTGCAACTTGCACTGCATCTGTATGGAATAAAGCACCATGCGATCGCACTATCTTACTCAGTTCCTCAATTGGTTGCACAGTCCCAACTTCACTTTGACCGTAAATTATCGAAACTAAGGCTGTGTTATGTCGTAACGCCGCTTTTAAATCCAAGGGGTTGACTCTGCCTTTAATATCTACAGATAAGCGCGTAACTTCCCAACCCCATATTTCTAACAACCGTACTGTCTCATAAATTGCAGAATGCTCAACGCTGGAAATAATTAGATGTTGAGGAACAGCATACAACCGAACCACACCCATAATTGCTAGATTATCTGCCTCAGTGCCGCCAGAAGTAAAAACGATCGATTCAGGAGTGGCAGCGTTAATTAAACCAGCAACTTGGACTCTGGCTTCTTCTAAAACCGTTGCCGCCCGTTGTCCCCACTCATGTAAGCTGGAGGGATTGCCCCACTGTTGAGTGAGGATTGTTTGCATAATTGCGATCGCTTCTTTTCGAGTCGGAGTAGTGGCGCTGTAATCTAGATAAATTTGCATATAACCGATAATAGTGAGAACACACGTTAGTGATAGACTACGGATTTGTCAGTATATACAGTTTTAGTGGACAAATCCTGAAAAAAATATCTGTAATTTTACATCTAATAGTGGATTTTTCCCTTTATTTGGAAACTTATTTCTCTACTTAATTGAGAACGCAAAATTTTGGGAATGATAAATATATCCACTCTCAATCCACTTTTAACAGATTACAGTGCAACTTATCTCTAGACAAAGATATTTTTTATCTATCTTTTTACTGATATTTTCTCTCGCTGGTTGTCAACGAGTCCAATCCTACAATCAGCGTTCAGCACCTTTATCACAAGACCCGTTAATTCAAGTTTACTTTAATCATTCTGAGTCTTCAGAATACCAAGAAGCTTACCGTCAGCAAACTCGCCTTGGGGATGATTTAGAAAAACAGATTGTCGATGCTATTACGCAAGCTAAATCTACAGTAGATGTGGCGGTGCAAGAACTACGTTTACCCAGAGTTGCCCAAGCATTGGTTGATAGACAAATAGCTGGGGTCAAAGTCAGAATCATTTTAGAAAATACCTATAGCCGACCTGGGAGTAGCTTAACATCTGCTGAAGTAGGTAAGTTAGATAAAAGAGAACAGGAACGTTACAACGAATTTCGCCAATTTATCGATATTAACCAAGATAATCAACTCAGTTCAGCCGAAATTAATCAAAGAGATGCTTTGATGATTTTGCAGAATGCCAAAATTCCCTGGCTAGACGATCGAGCAGATGGTTCAGCGGGTAGCAGCTTGATGCATCATAAATTTGTGATTGTGGACAATCGTCTTGTAATTATCACTTCAGCTAATTTTACATTAAGTGATACTTCTGGTGATTTTACAAATTCTAGCAGTTTAGGCAATGCCAATAATTTATTGCAGATTGACAGCCCAGAATTAGCATCTTCATTTACAGAAGAGTTTAATATTATGTGGGGAGATGGGCCGGGAGGTCAACCAGATAGTCGATTTGGTTTAAAAAAACCGCTGCGTTTACCTAAACAAATCACTTTAGGTAATACCAAAATTACTGTACAATTTTCACCTACTTCTCCAACTCAACCTTGGAATAACAGTAGTAATGGTTTAATTGGTAAAACTTTAGATTCAGCAACCAAGTCTATTGATATGGCATTATTTGTCTTTTCTGAACAGCGTCTTGGCAATATTTTAGAAAAACGTCATCAACAAAGTGTGGAAATTCGCGCTTTAATTGAACCACAATTCGCTTACCGTTCTTACAGCGAAGCCTTAGATATGATGGGGGTTGCTCTGAGTAATAAATGTAAATATGAAATTGACAATCATCCTTGGTCAAATCCAATTACTACCGTAGGTGTACCTGTATTACCCAAAGGCGATTTATTGCATCACAAATTTAGTGTTATTGATAGTCAAACAGTAATTACAGGTTCTCATAATTGGTCAGATGCGGCCAATAATGGTAACGACGAGACACTTGTAGTGATTGAAAATTCAATAGTTGCTGCCCATTATGTGCGAGAATTTGCTCGTCTTTATACCAAAGTTAAACCGGGCTTACCACCAGCAATTCAAGAAAAAATTAAATTAGAACAAACACGGTGTCCTCAGATAAAAACTTCTGCATCAACTGAGTTACAAGCAATTCAAAAAGTCAATATCAACACCGCAAGTTTAGAAGAATTAGCAACTCTCCCTGGCGTGGGTAAGAAGTTAGCACAGCGAATAATTATTAGTCGTCAACAGCAAAAATTTACATCTTTACAAGACTTAGAAAGAGTTCCAGGAGTGAGTGCTAAGATGTTGGATAAATGGAACGCTCGCATCACTTGGTAAAGCGCCCAGCATTTTTTCTTAGCCCACGGAGGTGGGCTTTGTTTGTGTAGCCGCGAATTTTTTTCTAGTATTACACAAAAGCGAAATCTAAATGCGATCGCTAGCTAAATTAACCAAACTGCGGAAATGCCCATTCTGAGAAAATCGTTCTGTTATTATTTGTTGATAAACTGCCTCATAGCCATCAGTCATGTGTTTAACGCTGAAAAGGTTTTCGACATACCGACGACAGGCAGAGCGGTCTAACTCGATGACGCGATCAATAGCACTAATGCACTCTTGAATATTATTGCAGAGAAAACCGGTCTTCCCTTGAGAAATTACTTCCTCAGTAGACCCCAATTTCATCGCAATTACTGGCGTACCCGAAGCCATTGACTCTACCATCACCAATCCAAATGGTTCCCGCCAAGTAATCGGAAATAGAGTTGCTACTGCACCACCCATCAGAGCATTTTTTTGAGCATGGTTAGCTTCACCCAGATACTCAATTTGCTCCCCGTCAATGTGCGGTTTAATTTCCTTCTCAAAGTATTTCACATCAACGACATCTATCTTACCTGCCATTTTTAAATGCCAACCAGTTTCTTTGGCGATTTCTATGGCTAAGTGCGCTCCCTTCTCTGGAGATATCCGACCTAAAAATGCTAAGTAAGGGGGATCTTCTGGTTGGGAGTAAAACTCATAGCTGCTAACATCAATTCCGTTGTAAACCGTCGCTATACAGTTCAACCCTAACCTTGGTTCTCGTTGTGCATTGGAAATATTCACGTAGGGTTGTTTCTTACCAAAACTAAACATTTTTTCATTATCAGGGTTAAAAGTACCGTGCAACGTGTGAACCGTAGGAGTTGTGACAAGATTTGCATAAGCCAGCGCTCCATGTCCAATATGAGAGTGAATAATATCAAACTCTTCTGCGCGTTCATAAACAGAAGCTAGATTCAGCATCTCGTAAATGCTGTAATCTTTAATAGTAGGATCGAGTCTGAGAGCGCGGGGATGAACTGAAGTTAGTTTTCCCAAACTAATAGAATCTCCCGATGCAAATAAAGTTACTTCATGTCCGCGTCGGACTAATTCATCGGTTAGTAACCCTACTACTAACTCTATACCACCATAAGCTGGAGGTGGAACTCTTTCCCATAGTGGAGCTACTTGAGCAATTCGCATCATAAACCTCCTAAAAAATAAAAATTGAATTAGAAGTTTTTTATTTCTGTCGTTTTAGTGCTTGTAATTGATTCGCTTTGGATCAGAAAGTAACTTCAGATACTAAACTTATTAACAATTCCCTTTAAATTTTAAGCTCTTACTTCTATAATTTATGTCTATCCTAGTACGGAAATTACCCACTCCTAAAGAGGTAAATACACTCTGGGTTATTAATTTTTGGTGATTTGGCGCAATGTTAAATATAGATTTTGCTCACACCAGAAATTTCCTAAAATCGTCAATTTTTAAGCTAAATACTGATATTTTGCGAAAAATATCTGCGATCGCCGATGATTAATTGAGATGCTATTCGATTCTTTACTAGTCAAAAAAAAGAGAAGATAGTTAAATTATTGACTTTGTACATGAAATATGATATTTTGTATTGCTATCAAGAAAAATCGTATATAAACGTGAATATCTCTCCATCTCTCAAAAAACCGCGTGTCTCATGGCAGGCGGTTTTCTCACTGTTGATATTTGTGTTCATGTACCTGCCCATACTGGTACTTGGCTTTTATAGCTTCAATCAGTCGCCCTACAGTGCAACTTGGCAAGGATTCACTCTCGATTGGTATCGCAAGTTGTTCAGTGACGATCGCATTTTATCGGCTTTGCAAAACAGTATGATAGTTGCTGGTTGTGCTGTGGCAATTTCAGCAGTGGTGGGAACCTTGATGGCGGTTGGGTTGGCGCGTTACGAGTTTCCTGGCAAGAAATTGTATCGTGGTATTGCTTACCTACCATTAATTATTCCCGATATTGCGATCGCGGTGGCTACCCTAGTATGTCTAGCAGCCTTTGCGATACCTTTGAGTTTGTGGACGATAGTTGCAGCCCATGTGGTGTTTTGTCTGGCATACGTTGGACTTGTGGTTGCTTCCCGACTGACCAATTTAGATCCACACTTAGAAGAAGCAGCACTAGATTTAGGCGCGACACCAACCCAAGCTTTCATCAAAGTATTGTTACCTCAATTAATGCCTGGGATTGTCGCTGGTTGTCTATTGGCTTTTGTCCTCAGCTTAGATGACTTTCTCATCGCCAGTTTTACTGCTGGTAGCGGTTCTAACACCCTGCCAATGGAAATTTTTAGCCGCATTAGAACCGGAGTTAAACCTGATATTAATGCTCTGAGTGTCATGTTAATTTCAGTATCTGCGATCGTTGCCCTTGTAGCTGAATTAATTCGCGCTTCTGGAGAAAATAAAACTTTCAAAGAATAGTTGCAATTGGCAATCAAAATTATTGGTAATTTGGTTATTTGCGAACTTTTTGGATGAGGAAAAACAGCTATATTAAAATGTAGGGTGTGTTAGGCTTGCCGTAACGCACCAATATCATGGCAACATTAGCGTAGTTTCTCCTAACACAATGTCCTAGTATAAATAAGTAAATAAATATAATTTATTCATCCGTCTGCCCTCGTGTGAAAGATAGTTTTAAACACATGAATAAACTTCCGTGTTCGCTTCTCTACATAACTGTTTTCAATTAGATAATATTGGGGCTAACTTTGGAGAAGATGCTATTTCCTCCTCATTATGCAAATCTGCCAAAATCCCAATTGCTCAAATCCATTCAACTCTGATAGCAATAGATTTTGCGTGAGTTGCGGACAAAGCAACTTTGGTAAACTTCTCAGAAACCGTTACCGTGTATTAAGACTTTTAGGTGAAGGTGGATTTAGTAGAACTTATGCTACAGAAGATGTAGACAGACTAAACGCCCCTTGCGTCATCAAGCAATTTTTCCCACAATTTCAGGGAACAGGACAACGTACTAAAGCCGCAGAATTTTTCAAAGAAGAAGCTTTTCGGTTGTATGAACTGGGAGAAAATCATACCCAAATTCCCAGATTACTAGCTTATTTTGAACAAGGTACTAGCTTGTATCTCGTACAAGAATTTATTCAAGGAAAAACTCTCTTACAAGAAGTTCAGCAACAAATTTATGGCGAACAACAAATTTGGGAACTTTTAGCTGATTTATTGCCAGTTCTGGAATTCATTCATACCCATAACGTTATTCATCGGGATATCAAACCAGAAAATATCATCCGCCGTGCAAGTGATGAAAAACCCGTCTTAATTGACTTTGGCGGTGCTAAACAGGTAACACAAACCAGTATCGGAAGACAAGCTACAGTAATTTATACCCTTGGTTATGCTCCAACAGAACAAATGGCTGGGTTTGCTTGTCATGGCAGTGATTTGTATGCTTTGGGCGTAACTTGTGTGCGTCTTTTAACTCAATGTTTGCCGTTGCAGGATGCTTCTGGACAGATTAATGACCCTATTTATGATGCCATGAATGCTAAATGGTTGTGGCGTGAACGTTTACAGAAAAAAGGTATTACTATCAGCGACGACTTAGGGAAAATTTTAGATAAATTACTCAAACATCTACCGAGTGAAAGATATCAAACAGCAGTAGAAGTCATCAACGATGTAAAGTTTGCCACATCAAACATTGAACCTGTTGCCTTAAAAATTGTTTCGATGTCTCAGCCAATATTACCGCCGCTACCACCAAAAGGAATCGTACCATTACCCCCATTAGAAACCTTTGAATTTGAAGTAGTGACAGTAGACACAGGTGGTAGAGAAGTAAACCGCATGAACTGTAATGCAAACTTCTTTGCTGAAGAATTGAGTAAGTCTGTCACATTAGAAATGGTATCAATTCCTGGTGGTACTTACATGATGGGTTCACTGGAATTTGAAGGAGATGCTGACGAACGTCCTCGACATCAAGTTACCGTTGAACCATTTTTTATGGGGAAATTTCCTGTAACTCAAGCACAGTGGAGAGTAGTAGCAGCTTTACCCAAAGTCAAACAAGCTTTAAATCCCCATCCATCGAAATTCAAAGGTTTAGATAGACCAGTAGAAAATGTATCTTGGTATGAGGCTGTAGAATTCTGTCTCAGGCTATCAGAAAAAACTGGACGCGACTACCGTTTACCGAGTGAAGCTGAATGGGAATATGCTTGTCGGGCTGGAACTACAACCTCATTCCATTTTGGCGAAACCATTACTCCTGAGTTAGTCAGCTGCACTATGGAACCAAAAAGCAAATTCCGTAAAGAAACAACAAACGTCGGTAGTTTTGAAGTCGCCAACGCCTTTGGATTGTACGATATGCACGGGTTAGTTTGGGAATGGTGTGCTGATTCGTGGCATAACAATTACAATGACGCACCCTTAGATGGAACAGTTTGGGAAGTTGGCGGTGATATAAATCGTCGAGTGCTACGCGGTGGTTCTTGGAGTTTTAGTGCAGAACTTTGTCGCAGCGCCAGTCGTAGCTGGAATGAGTCAGACGGTGGACTGAGGGTTTGTGGCTTTAGAGTAGTATTTTCTGTAGAGGAGATTATTTAGTAATTTAATTACAAGGTTGTATAAATTATGAGCAATAGAATTGAGAAAGGTGACATAGTAGTTATAAATAAAAGTGGAAAATATCATCAGCAAGTGGGTGAAGTTAGTGAGGTAGATTACAATATTTTCTTCGTCAAAATAGTCTTAGTAAAGTTAGGTAATCAAGAAGAAGCCTTTGAAGAAAAAGATTTACAATTAAAAACTAAAAAGCCCAGCCTGCCAGAAATTATTGTATCAATAGACACAATTTTAGAACAAGTTGCTCAGATTGCCCACTTGCCAGCAAAAGAAAAAGTAGAGTTACCCAACCGTCTGAAATATCTGAAATTAGATATTCCTAAATTAGATAAGCAGTTAATTCAAAAAAACTTCGACAGTATAGATAAAATACTTGCAAAAACAAGAGAGGCAGACTCTTCAGCAAGTTTTTGGCAGGAAATAGATCCTAATTTGGAGAAAATAAGTTGGTGGATTAAAACAAGTCTGTGAACTAAGAAGTAAGTAGGTCGGTGTAAATAATTATTGTTGAGATAAGGCAGGGGGACTCGGTGTCCCCTCTGGGGATAGGGGCAAGAGAGAGCAGGGGGAGAAAGAGTTTGAGCATTATTTACTTTTCTTCACACAGTTTGGTTTTATTGCACCGACTTACTTAAATCGGCGAGAATAAATCAGCTTTCTCTGGTTCTCAGCTAGAGTCTGCGAATACCTAATTAGACTTCTTGGATGAATTAATGAGCTTTCACTCTAAATCCCTTTGCCAAGCTTGGAAGAGGGAATTTGAAATTGGCTCCTAAATAATTGGCACTGGACATAATTAAACGTAACTATATTTTTTTCATTTTCTATTCTTAATGCTTTATACCTTATATTTTCCGCCTCATTATAACCAGTGATTTTTATTTATACCCGCTTACTTAACTTTGTATTTGTAACTGTATGGTTTCAATTTTGTTATTAACTGGACGTTTACATAATCTTAAATTTTGAGAATAGTCTTTTAGTGGTAATTTTTGAGTTTATATATGAATTAAGGACATTTTTTTAGATAAAATAAACTACAAAGATCATCAGAAATATATATGCGTTTTTTTCAGTTTGCAGGGATTCTTGGTTGTACGACAGCAGCTTTTATCTCCATAGCACCTATACAGGTAGAAGCTGCAACTTTTAAAGTGATATCTGGAGTCACCAGCATCGATCGCGATCATGAGGAGATTCTTAGTAGTATTGGGCTAACCTTGACAGGCACTAATCAGACAGTCCCACCAATTCCTAGCAATTACTTAGTTGGCTTTAACATCGACTCACTTACTAACTTCACATTCAGTGACGAGGGCGGTTTTACTCCGCTTTCAGGTACAATCGAGGATACTGGTACTGTTACATTCAACGATCAAATTACTGTTGGTGATTTTTCAATCGGTTTTGCTCCAGGACGTACTGTCACAGGTGCTAGCGGACTTGTTTTAAGAGACACATTTTCTTTAAATACAATTTTGTTTGATTTGAGCACTCCGGGACTTGTGGCATTTGATGGCCAAAATTTAACCATCCCTGATGTTCAATTATTGATTTCTCCAGAGTTTGCTGATATATTAGATGACCCTAAATTGTCCGGTTTGTTTGCTGGAACTGCACGAATTGATGCTCAAGTTGCTGCCGTCCCTGAAGCTGATAGTGTACTAGCAACTTTAGTAGCAGGTGCGGCTCTTTTAGCAGCTAGATTTTATACCCAAAAAATTAAATGCACTTGATATTTTGAAGCATAGCCAACCAAACGTTCGCTCTACAACCCAACCTTAATCCTTTTCAAATCTCGTTTCCAGCAAGAGGCTGAAAATGCTGCTCATTGGGCTGCTGCCGCAAGTCTTGAAGCAAAAGCCTCAACGACAGGCATTCTTAGTTAAAGACTAGGAAGGAGAGAACCCAATTATCAGGCAATACAGTTCAGAATGAGCAACAAAACCCTGATGTAGAGACGCGATTTATCGCGTCTTGAAAGACCAATTATTTACTTTGCTTGTAATTATTTCATTGAATGCGTGTTGCTAAAATTACTGAATTTTTTGCTGTCACGCGGATTTCTGTGGCAGCAATCCGAGGATCTTTGAGCCAAAATTCCCTGATTGGATCTGTGCGTCCATGCCATTCTGGTGGCCAGTATTCTTCGGGTGTGAGATCGTCTAGTAAGATAAAGCCTCCAAGCTTGAGAGCATTTATCAATGTCTGAGGTTCTGTGAGTTTTGCTTTTCCGCCATCGGCAAATAACAAATCAAAGGGGGCGTAGGTGAGTAAATCGCGCCAGTCACCTTGAAATGTGCAGACATTAGACTTATTTGCAAATAGCTGTTGCACAAGTTTGGCAAGCTGGCGATCGCTTTCAATAGTAATCAATGTACTATTTGGGTGTAATGCGCTCACAATCCACGCAGCACCAACCCCACACCCGCTACCAATCTCGCCAATTTGACCCTGTGTGATGTGGCTCGTGAGGACATGCAACAGGCGACCAACTTCTGGGAGTGAGGATTGGCTAAACTCAAGTTGTGCAGCTAGAGATTCGGCCTGTTGCACTAATGATGGACTAGAGGCGATAGGATAGGTTGTCATATCTATTTCTTGACCAAAACTTCTCGCAGAACCACTGCTAAATCCTGCAATGCACGTTCACCATCTCCCACAAACGTTGAACCATGCATTGTCGCCAGTGTACGCGGCTTGAGAGCTGCTAATTCTTGGAGAATGCGATCGCTATGTGTTGTATATGGTATGTAATTGGGAAAAGGACTTGCTTCATAATTGACGATTGTTTGACGGAAGCGTTCAATTACATCAGACTCAGTTATTGCTTCCACATTTCCAAACTGGTGGAAAAGGTCTGAGCAAAATAAGGTTTTATGACTAGTTTCCAAGAATAATCCTGCATCCCAACCGTGAGGAACTTGTGGTGTATGGTGAAACTGAAAACTATATTTACCAGTGTTTAAAACTTCAGTGTGTTGCATAATTTTGGATGGACGAATTGCAAAATCATCTACACTCACAAAGGCTGCTATGGGGCTACAAACTGTCTGAGCATTTGGCGCAATGGACAGCCATTCATTTAGCGATCCACATTCATCAGCTTCAAAATGGCTAAAGCTAATCCAGCGAATTTGTGATGGGTCAATAATCTTTGACACTGCATCATGCACTAGTGGAAACATCCCCTTTAGACCCGTATGAAATAATAATGGTTCTTCATCCTTCACTAAAAACTGGATGAATTGCATATCTATTTTTGGGTCATAGGTTGAGATGCGATAGATATCTGGGGCAATTTCGGTAATGCTAGTCATAGTTTTAAAACTCACACTGGCAATAATGAAACATGGGCTGAAACCACCTTCCATCCTTCGGTAAACCTGTACCAAGTCTGGCTTTGTCGCCCGAAACGCTCTATATCATTGATAATCCGGCGAAATTCTAAAGTCACTGTTGCTGCATCTTTCCCAAAGGTTACAACCTTGAAATTCGAGATTTCTCGCTCTATTTTTGGGTTTGGTCGAGAGGCGCGAAAGTTACGAATTTCATCGCTGCCATAGAGGTTTTCTGTAATGCCAAACCGCACTACTTCGGGCGCATCCCAAAACAAGCTATCCATCACCTCTAAATTGTTATTAGAAAGGGCTTCTTCATACTTGAGGTACAAATCAGTTACTTCAGCGATAACAGTAGGGTCATTTATAGTAGTCATTATTGTTACCAATTTTTGTTATTGTGGTTGATTATGCACTCTTTCAAATAGTCAGAGCTATTTTCTTTTAAGCTCCTTCAGCAGGTAGATTCAGACGAACTAGATCGCGAAAGGTGGAGATTTGCTGGATAAAGAAAAGTGAGCCTGCAATACAAATACTTGCACCAAGGATGACAGTATTGCTACTACCAATTTTACTTGCTAGTACGCCAGCTATTAAGTTGCCTATAGGTACTGCGCCTGTAGATGCCATAACGTAAAGACCTGTAATTTGCCCACGATCGCGATCGCTCACCAACAACTGAAGTAAAGTGCGTCCGGCAATTATCTGCAAAATAAAGCCGAAACCAGCCGCCAACAATGAGATCAGTGAAAGCCAGAACACGCGGGATAGGGAAAAGGCAATCAAGCTTACCCCCATAAAACCTATGCCCAATGCTAGAACTTTACCCGACTCCAGTACATTGCTATGCTTGGTTAAATAGATACCACCTGCTAAAGTTCCCAAACTGGAAGCTGTCATCAAAAAGCCAAAGGTGTTAGGGCCGCCCTGCAAAATCTCTTTGGCAAAAATCGGCCCCAAAGCTAAGTAAAATCCCCAGACGCAGCAGACTAAAGCTGAACCAATTAAGACTGATCGAATTGGCAAAAACCCAAAGGCATAATTAAAGCTAGCTTTCAATTCTTCTAAAGGTTTGCGTGTGGAAATAACAGCTTTTTTAGGGGCAAGGTTCATTGCAAGCAGGGCAATAATTACGGCAATGTAACTGATACTATCGAGTAGAAAACAAACCCCCGATCCCACCGTCGCAATTAACAAGCCTGCGATCGCAGGGCCAAGCATCACTGAAACGCTAACAAGGGAAGAGTATAAGGCAAAGGCATTACCAAGATTTTCCTTACTGACTGTTTCCGGTAGAAATGCCTGTCGGGTAGGAATATCGAAAGCGTTGATTATCCCTTGCAGCACACCAAGAAATGCAATCTGCCAGACGTTAATAGTACCGCTCAGAGCCAGCCATGTCAGAGCCAAAGATTGAAGCATCCCCATAATCTGGGCGAGAAGCAGAATGCGATGGCGGTTCGTGCGATCGGCGACGATTCCACCTAGAGGAATCAAAACAAGCGTGGGAATTTGGCTGGTAAAGCCCACTAGACCCAGCAACCAGGCGGAATCGGTGAGGCGATATACCAGCCAACTTGTAGCCACCTGAGTCATTGACGTACCAATCAGAGAAATTGCCTGACCTGTGTAGTACAGGCGAAAATTTCTGGAACTAAAAGCACGCAGCATGACCTGCGATTTTCTTGATGCTTCCATACATTACCCCTCAGTAGTTCCCAGTCTTTAACCGTGAATAAAAAAGTAGGCAGTCATGGTAAAGGCAACAATCATCACAAATTTCCGAATTAAGTGCGGTTCAAGTTGACGAGCATAATGAGCACTTAAATAACCACCCAGAGAACCACCTACTGCCATCAAAATAGCTTGATGCCAAGCAATCACACCTCCAAAAATAAATGGAACGATCGCAATACCATTGATACAACTCCCTAAAAATGTCTTAAAAGCATTTATTTTGTGAATACTTTTGATACCTAAAAATGTTAGACTTGCCAGCATTAAAATCCCTATACCTGCGCCAAAGAAACCGCCATAGATTGCGATCGCTAGTTGAGCCAGTATCAAATTTAACAATGGTACAGATTCTAGTGATGTATTCTGGTTTTGACGCTGCAACCACTTTTTGAACGGTTCGCCAAAGGTAAACACAACTGTTGCTAGCAGCAATAAATAGGGAATCAGCTTTTTAAAGATATCTGGCGATGTATATAACAAAGCTATCGAGCCAATTATTCCACCAACTAAACTGACACCACATAGAAGTAAAAAATCTCGCCGTTCGATGCCCAAATCTTGACGATATGCTCCAGCACTTGCGAGGGAAGCCACCCAAATCGCAGTATTATTGGTGGCGTTAGCTGCTATCGGCGGTACACCCGTAAAGATGAGAGTTGGAAACGTGATAAAGCTTCCACCACCCGCTACAGCGTTTAGCCCACCTGCAATGAAAGCGGTACTAAACAGAAGTAAGCTATGGAAAAGTGTTAAAGATGGTGGCATTATTTACGAATTATTAATTTGGAAATATCACTTGGAGAATGGGCAATCAAGTCAGCACCATGAGCTTTTAATTCTTCCTCAGTTCCATAACCATAGGTAACACCAATTGAGGCGATTTGATGGCGCTTGGCTCCAATGATGTCATGTGAGCGATCGCCTACCATCACCACAGTAGAGGGTAAAAGTTTTTCTGTTAATAAAATATGGTGAATTAAGTCACCTTTTATGCTCCGTGTGCCGTCAAGTTCGCTACCATAAACACCATCAAAAAGCAATGATAAGCCAAAATATTCAATAATCTGCGTAGCATAAATATATGGTTTAGAAGTCGCAACAAAAGTTTTATAACCAGCAAAACGAATGGCTTTTAGGACTTCTGAAATTTGGGGATAAAGGGAGTTTTCAAATAATCCAATTGTGGCAAAGCGACGACGGTAAAGTAAAATAGCCTGTTCAATCACTGTGCTATCTAAGGTATTGAGTAGTTGCGAAAAGCTATCTTTCAGTGGTGGGCCAATACACCAATTTAATTGATCAGCATTCGGTGGTTTGTAACCGAGTTCAGTGACCGCATACTGAATGCAACCAGTGATGCCAGGTTTAGGATCTGTCAAAGTCCCATCTAAATCAAAAAGAACAGCGTCAAAAAGCATATATTAATATCAAATTAGACATAAGTGATTGATATACAGCGTATTGCAAGTAAGTAAGGTACAAAATCCAGGACTGATTTACAGATATAGCAGTCCTAAATCATTTGTGAAAACTTCTCTTTAGTATTTGTGCAAACCCGTATGATTAATGCGATAGACCAAATAGTTCAACTAGAATCTAACTCCTTATTTTGAGCGATTTAATAAAGCCTTCTCCACTAAGTAACCCGATCCCCAATGTGACAACACCAATTCCGACGCTCTGAATTACGTTTAAAGTTTCGCTAATCGTTAACCATGCAACAAGCGCCGTCAATGCTGGACTGCTAGAGCCGATTATGGAAGCGGTAGAAGCGCCAACCATCCTAATCCCCACATTGTTTAAAGTGTGTCCGATAAAGCTGACAAGACCCGAAAATATGCTACCAATCCATAGGGGTGTCCAATCAAGTTGGGCGTTATTAGCTGGCCAAAAAAGTAAACTAACACCGGAAAGCAGTAAAGTGGAGGCAAAACTGATCCAGGTAAAGGGAACTGGATGGAATTTTTCTAAACATTTTTGAGCAATGATGCAATAAAAGGCATAAACGATCCCAGCGCCAAAACTAGCGAAAATACCGATTGCAATGGTATGACTGCTGTAAGTGGCAGAAGATTGGGGAATGGTTAAAGCGCTTCCCACCAGAATAATAGCCATTACCAGCCAACGGAACAATGTCGGGCGATCGCCAAAAAACCTCCATGACAGCAGCGCTGTAAATACGGGATAAGTGAAGAAGAGGGTCAAGGCAATACCTGTGGGAATCAAACCAATACCAATGTAGAGTGATGCAATATACACAAACATCAGCACCCCACAGCCAAGAGCTTGAATCAGAACATCTCTACGCTTGCGGGTGAACAAGTCTTGAAATTCTGTCCAAGCAGATGGATATAGCTTGAATGATAGAGATGCCATGAGTGGAACCACCAGCAGCATTCGCATGAACATCAGCAAGAAGGAATTCTGCAAATCCGGTTTAACGTATCCACCGACTAAAAATAAACCTAGTACGAGATGTTCTGAAAACAAAACTCGGACAGTAACGTTGTGAAACGTCAAAACAAAGGAGGATAGAAGAACCGTTAAGATGCCCAACACGATAAAAAGTTTCCTTAGAGACGACTTGATTGTATTGTTAAAACCACTGGAATAACAAACCAGATAAAGTTTAAGGAAATCAAAGCCGTCGCTTCAAAAACACTGCCAGTTGTTCAATCAAAACGATGCCAAGGAACCGACGCCCACAGGTTCAGGAGCAGTATTTGTGGTGAACTGGTTCACTGGACGAGGCAAACCGAGATTTTCACGCAGCGTTCGACCTTCATACTCAGTACGAAATATTCCTCGGCGTTGCAGTTCGGGAATTACCAAGTCTACGAATTCCTCTAAACCCCCAGGTAGCCAGGGCGGCATGATGTTAAATCCATCAGCCCCACCATTGACAAACCAATCTTCGAGTTGATCGGCAATGTGTTCTGGTGTTCCGAGAATCGTTCGATGTCCCCGCGCTCCTGCAATCCACAAATACAGTTGCCTAATTGTTAAATTCTCTCTGCGGGCAAGATCGGTGATCAGTTGCAAGCGGCTTTTGCCACCGTTGGTATCTGGCAGATCCGGCAGTGGCCCATCTAGGGGATACTTAGACAAATCATATCCACCCACTAACCCAGAAAGCAGCCCTAATCCAACCAAGGGATGAATCAACTCCTGAAGTTGCTCATATTTATCCTTAGCTTCCTGCTCAGTCTTACCAATTACCGGGAATACCCCTGGCATAATTTTCAGATGGTCAGGGGAACGTCCGTATTTAGCCAATCTCCCCTTGACGTTGGCGTAGAAGGCTTGAGCTTCTGCCAATGTCTGTTGTGCAGTGAAAATCGCCTCTGCTGTTTGGGCAGCTAAATCTTGTCCAGCCTCGGAAGATCCAGCTTGTACGATTACTGGATATCCCTGCGGTGGACGCGCCACATTGAGCGGACCGCGCACCGAGAAATATTTGCCCTTGTGGTGGGGAACATGCAACTTTTCTGCATCGAAGTAAATACCCGACTCCTTATTGTGGAGGAAAGCATCGTCTTCCCAACTGTCCCAGAGTTTGGTGACAACATCCACAAATTCCCTCGCCCGTTCATAGCGCAGCGAGTGTTCTAGGTGGTTTTCTTGGCTGAAATTCTGCGCTGCGGCTTCAGCAGCTGAGGTTACAAGATTCCATCCGGCACGACCACCGCTTAAATAATCTAGTGACGCAAATTTGCGGGCGAGATGAAAAGGCTCATCATAAGTTGTTGATGATGTTGCTACCAACCCAATATTTTCTGTCACCGCAGACAGAGCCGACAATAAGGTTAAAGGTTCAAAGTGGACGCTGAATTGTCCCGAACGACTAAAAGCCTCAGTCCCTTGCCCTCGATCCCAGATGGCTAAACCATCTGCGAGGAAAAGCATATCAAATTTGCCCCGTTCAGCCGTTTGTGCCAGCTGCTTATAATGTTGGAAGTTTAGACCTCCATCAGCCGGGGTGTTAGGATGTCGCCACGCTGCGACGTGATGACCACTACCGGGTAAAAATGCTCCGAGTTTAAGTTGTTTTTTTGTACTCATGATTCTATTTGTGAGGGCGTACTTATGCTTTTTTCGTTCTCTTGTTTGGAACAAGAAAATGTTAGTTATTAAGACTCTGGTCTTGTTGCTTGGATGGAGGGTAGTTTAGAGAATTCATCGTACCAATGAGCAAGTTTTGGATATTTCTGCCGCCATTGCAAATTGGGAAGACGGATGTCTAGTCCCAGTGCAGAGGCGAGGGTTATATGAGCAAGTTTTGGAGTTTGGTCGAGTTTATCTGATATCTTCTCGAAGTAGTCCAAAATTCTCAACGCCCGCTCACGCTCAAACTTGATCGCCCCAGGAGACTGCTCGCTGTGGGGACGCCTTAACTCCCTTACCCAGACAGCAATACCATCTATGAACCCACCAGTCATACCTTCAAGTTGCTGTAAAAAGCCATTAGAAATGTCAGCAACTAGTTTAATTTCAGGATTTAAGTGATTCAGATAGGCACAAATTATACGTGTTTCACTCAAAATAAATCCGTCATCAGTCGCTAGCGTTGGAACTTTACCTGTAGGGTTGTAATTCAATAGGTCGCTGTTTGGATCTCGTGCAATGACTTTTTGCGTTTCGATGCGATCGCACAGATTCAATTCTATTATTGCTACCCGTGCAATGCGTGCATAGGGTGAGTTAGGTGTATAGAAGAGTTTCATAAAAAAGTGCGATCATCATTAGATACTGAGTTCAGAATTCAGGAGTCATTAATCAGTGGAAGGTTAAGCCAGCAAAGGGGAGTGGGGAGATGAGGGGGAGCAGAGAAATCAGGGGAGTGGAGTTCAAAGACTCGTCAGCGAGTATTAAAGACTCGTCCGCGAGTATTAAAGACTCGTCCGCGAGTATCAAAGACTCGTCCGCGAGTATCAAAGACTCGTCCGCGAGTATCAAAGACTCGTCCGCGAGTATCAAAGACTCGTTCACGAGTATTAAAGACTCGTGAACGAGTATCAAAGACTCGTCCGCGAGTATCAAAGACTCGTTCACGAGTATCAAAGACTCATTCACGAGTATTAAAGACTCGTTCACGAGTATCAAAGACTCATCCGCTATTCCCCATGCCCAATGCCCAATGCCCAATGCCCCATCCCCAAGTATTACGCAGTCACTGCTTCACGTCGGTTGTACTCAGAAGCATCTCCCTTGATCGCCTCACTTTGTTTACCATCGATGCCAACTGGGAGGTCGCCGACAATTGTGACTCGTTGAACGTGGCGGGGCTGGTCGCCGTAATCTGCGATCGCATAATGTTGAGTAGCTCGGTTATCCCAAAAGGCTACGTCACCAACTTGCCAACGCCACCGGACTGTGTTTTCAGGACGAGTGATATATGCTTGCAACAGCCGCAGAATGTCATCTGATTCAGTTGTTGATAAGCCACGGAACTGGCGCACAAATCCGCCGATGAATAGTCCACGCTCTCCAGATTCGGGATGGATGCGTACAACTGGGTGCAGAGTCTCGTATACAGTCGAGGTGAAGACAGCCCGATAAGCCTTGGCATCTTCAGGTAGGTCGAATGCAGTTGCATAGTCGAATTTGTTGCTGTGTACCGCCCAAAGTTGGTCTGCGAAATTACGTAGATGAATAGGTAAATCTTGGTATGCAGTTACTGAGTTTGCCCAGATTGTGTCGCCACCAGTTGGCGGAATATCAAGCGCTCGTAAGATAGAACCAAGAGGAGGACGGTCTACAAATGTTACATCAGTATGCCAGCTATTGGCGCGGGAAGTGGTACGCCCATAATTCAGGTCTAAGATTTCTGGATTTTCTGGCAGCGATGGTACAGTTGGATGGGCTGTAGTGACTTCACCAAAACGACGAGCAAAGGCGACCTGTCCATCAGCATCGAGTTGTTGCTGACCACGGAAAAAGATGACTTTGTATTTAACTAGAGTCTTGCGAATATCACTGATGATGTCATCGCTGAGTTTAGAACTCAGATTAACGCCGATGATTTCAGCACCGATACGTCCTGCAACTGGTTTGATATCAAAGTATTGAGAACCCATGTTTTTATCTCCAAAAAGTTTATATTTTGACAAATTGTAGAGACGCGATTCATCGCGTCTGATAAATCGCGTCTCTACTAAACACCAGGGGTAGATCCGCCATCAACGATAATCTCTGTTCCTGTAATCGATGCAGCAAGATCGGACACCAAAAATAACGCCAGCGCCGCAATTTCTTCTGGCTGGGCAATTCTTTTTAAAGGAATGCTTTGGATATTTTGTGCCTTCACTTGCTCAACAGTAATCCCTTGCGCTTGGGCATTTTGCCGAGCTAAAGTTTCGGCACGCTCAGTAGCTGTAGCACCAGGGGAGATAGCGTTAATGCGAATCTTGTACTCGGCTAGCTCTTTAGAAATACCCTTTGTGAAGTTGAGCAAAGCAGCATTGCTTGTACCACCAGCTAAAAAGTTCGGACGAGGTGTCCGTCCTGCACCACCGACTATATTGACAATCCGCCCATCACCGCGACTTTTTTGATGAGGAACAACGGCTCTAACTAAGCGAATATAGCCCAATAATTTTAAGTTCCAAGCATCCAAAAATAAATCATCAGTGGATTCTAGGAAAGACCCAGCACGGGCTGATCCGGCATTATTAATCAAGATATCAATCTGATTAAATTGAGCTAATGTTGTGGAGACAACTTTCTCAACATCCTCTGCTTTCGTTAAATCAGCGCTGATGGCAATAACTTTCGCGCCTGGGGTGGGTAAAGACTGGATGTCAGCTACAGCCTGATCTAAGCGTTCTTGATTGCGGGCTGCGATCGCCACATTCACACCTTCACTATAAAGTGCTTTGGCAGTAGCTAATCCAATTCCCGCACTTCCTCCTGTAACGATCGCTGTTTTACCTGATAGTTTTAGTTCTAAGCTCATACAAACTTACCCTCAAAAATGTAAGTAATTTTAGTTGCGAACCAATAATATTGCTGATTGAGAGCCTGTATTTTGGATATCCAAGATGGCTTGATTTTCCCCAGAAGTACAGCCCAGAAGTATTTTGATTTCTGTATCCCGTTTTTCCAAGTCAACACTACAAATAACGGCGGTGACTTTTTTGCTAAATAAACTACCTATCCAGACATCAATATCAGCTCCATCTCCAGAGCGAGTGTTTTCCAAGTATCCATAGTCCAGCGGATAAACAAAGGATGGATAACGTGGATGTGATGTCCCTTTTGGGCGATCTATCTTGAGATTACTAATGGCTACAAGCCGATCTAGTTGGAACCAGAAGTCAGCACTATCCCTCATATAGCAAGCGAATTAAAGGTTAGGACATAATGACAAGCGTGGATGTTAGGAATAGTAATGTTTTACCTCCAGCAAAGCTGCCTTCTGCCTCCTGCTATACCATCTGCTATTGCTCAATTTGAAATGTGCAACACAGCTTTGCCAGGAAAACGCCTATCGAGTAGTTGTTGGGCCACGTCAGCTATTTGTGTCCAAGAAGCTTCTAAATCAATGTGAGGATGTAACTCACCTGCTTCTACTAGACTCAAAAGCCGTTTTAAACCGACTGCTGCTGATTCAAATCTCAATTCATCGAACAGACGTAAACCATACAGGCTGACGCTACCAGTTCCAAAAAACTGAGCCGCATTGAATGTCACTTCAGCTCCCCCAGATACTCCATACAGCACAGTTTTTCCATCCTGTGCCAGTAAGCCAAGGGCTATCCCCAAAGTCTTGCCACCTACTGACTCTACAATTAGATCGTAGGGCCCATACTCGCTGGCGGGTGAAAGGTCTTCGCCAATCACCACCGACTGCGCTCCTGCTTCTCTAACTAGAGTTTCATAGCCAGCTTGACGAATGTATGCCACAACATGCGCCCCTGACAGTTGCGCCAATTGGATAGCGAAGTAACCTACGCCTCCTGATGCACCTGTAACCAGAACTGTCCGACCCAAAAGTGAACCACCTTTTAAGACTGCATGGTATGCAGTTAAACCCGCTACAGGCAGTGTGGCGGCTTGAGCAAAAGATACCGATGACGGCACTACTGCTAAGGCGTTAGTAGGAACAGACACGAGTTCTGCCCAAGCACCGGCACGACGCAAGCCAACTACACGCGCCCCTTGGGGAGGCCCCGAACCATCGGCGGCGGGGATTTCTACTACACCTGCTAAGTCCCAACCGGGCTGCCAACCAGCCTCAGCAGTGGTTGAACGTTTTATCTCTCCCCGATTGAGAGAAATTGCCGCTACCCGCACTAGAGCTTCATCTGGGGCAGGCTTTGGTGCAGTCACTTCACTCAGTACCAAACGCCCCGACACATTGGGATCAACAATCACAGCACGTATTTTGCTCATAAGGTTGCCCTGGCTTAGAGATTAATTTCTAGTTCGTTGGTTTGCAATGTTATACCTGCAATAAGTAATCTCGATAGATTAGCTATTTATTCTTAACTTCAAATCCTTGCAACTAGGTTAACAAAATTTATAAACAACGGCATCTTGATAAGCTTACAGTATTTTATGGTTTGTAAAAAGAAAGCTATCACAGACAGCCAGAAGAATCAAGCACCTTGTGAATAAATTCGCTATTGAGACTTCTTGCACTGTAGTCAAGCCGAGTGGCTTTCGTATCGTTCGCCGTTCTTTTTATAATTTTATGACTTACGCATTGACGCAAAATACAAAAGACCTGCCTTGAAAATAGGGACTGGGGAAGGTGGGGCCCCTGAAGGGGATAAGGGGATGGTGGGGCCCCTGAAGGGGATAAGGGGATGGTGGGGCCCCTGAAGGGGATAAGGGGTAATGGGGACTGGGGATTGGGAAAGAGGTATTTTCATTGTTCCTTGTGAGCGCCGCTCATGGAGTCTCTTGCAAAATTATTTTCTGGTATGATAGAAAATTTTGACTGAAACTGACTCGGCTGATGCAATACCAACAAACAAAGCGACTATCGAATCGAGAATTCAAGCGTTTATTCGGAGTACAACGACGCACATTTGATGAAATGGTCAAGCTACTAGCAGAGGCTGTAAGTGACAGACAAACACGGGGTTGTTCTAAAAAGCTGTGTCTGGAAGACCAAGCATTGGTTTGTTTAATTTATTGGCGTGAATTCGGATCTGGTTACAAAAATAGCTGTTGGTCTTAAACACATGACCAACAGCTATAGAATTAAATTTCTCTAAGAAAATGAATTGATGGCATAATCAAGATAGGAATTCACTACATTAGCAGATTCACCTGTGAGACCGTGATTCTGTTTGATAGATTCATAGAAAGTGACAAACCAGCTATTGGGATAACCCAATGAGTTATTCATCTCCTTTATACCTGGAATAATTTGATCTAGAGGCTCTACACTACCTTGGCGACAGCTTTCAATGATAGGTGCAATGTAGTAGTTTAAGTCTCGCAAACAAGCTGCAACCTGGCGTTGATCGTTTTCATGCGGTGGGTTATTACCAAAAATTGCCAGGTAGCCATTTCTGACTAATTGATTGCGTTGACTTGTCAATGCATTGACTGCCTAGATATTCAGAGATTCAACGACAACTGCAACTATCGTCAGTCCACCAATGACTTGTTTTTGGTCATTGATGTGCATGACATGGAAGATGTGAGCATCTCCTGGTTGGGAATTTTCGGGTAGATTGGCAGTAAAGGTGAAGTTGGCAACCTCCTTGGGTGGAAGTTTGATATCAGCTTCAAAGGTGGGTGCAGCTTGCTCAACCAGCTTTGCCAACTTTGGAGTGATGTTCAACTTAGGAGCAACTTGTAAATTCGGTGTGACTTGCAAATTACGAACATTAAGAGGAGCATTGAACTTGCGATCGGCAACGGCTTCTTGGAGAACTACGTTAGGATTAAACACCACATCTCTGAAACGTCCGAATCTATTATCCTCATCTCTGAACACGTACCTCCAGTTATCTCGAAATGGAATGTTTCCAGGATTGATGGGGGTGATTTTTTCTAGACGTGAGTTGTCTCGAATGACTGGAGAGAATTTCTCTGGTACTTGCAAAGCAAATCGCTCCGGCGCGATTTGAGCAATTTGTCTGAACCCTTTAAATTGTTTGAGGCTTGGTAATATAGTGTTGAGGACTGCGGCGCTAGGAACGCGATCGGCAATGGCTCGAATAGTCGCACCTTCAGCAGCATCGAGACTTAGCCCAGTAGTTTGAATTGGGAAACTAAAAGACTTTATCTTAGGAGCTACCTCCACGATTTCAAGATTGCGCTGTGCAACATGGTCATCCGCTTGAGCATGGAAACAGTCATTATCAGGCTTTGGATCTGAGAGTGCATCTTGATAAACCCTGGCAATCAAACACTTATGACCTTTCTGCTGAACTGAGTCCTGAGGATTGGGTATCCACTTGATCCTGCCGCTTGCATCTCTAGATATCCCGACATTTCCAAGTGGTATTCCAGGCGCAGTGGGATAAGGAGCCGCAGTGACTTGCCCTTGAGGAGGTAGTATTGACGATAGCCATATACTGCTGCTGACTGGAAGAGAAGTCGCTCTGATAGTACCTGTGAATAATCGACGGGTATCAGTCTCGACAAGAGGACTCATCGATAAACTAGGATTACACACCCAGAGTTCAACTAAGATGTCAAAAGTATCTGCTAGCAATGGTTTATCTATTCTAGATACTCGAACATCAACATAGTTGTCTCCATCAAGAATTGCATTACCATCGCTAATTTCCGAGCCACCAGCCCCCAATCGAAACAGTTTTATGTCAGGACTGAGCCACCAGACTGGATCATTTGGAACTAAACTATCATTAATTCTGATGCTCAAATCGGCAGATAGAGATGCATCTGAAGCATTGCAATTTGGCATAATAATCTCCTAAGTATTGTTGCTAAATAAGAGCTTTGCAAAAACTACTCAGCGAATGTTTTAAGAACGAGCTAGAAAAACTTGAATAGCAGAGATGGAAGCAGTTGCAGGTACTGCTGCACTTGGGATTGTGGCTGTAATCAAATACTTGTTGGCTGCGTTATTAATGGTTGCATTGACTCCTGGTTGTAACTGTAAGGATTTATTAAACGCCCCGTCAGGATCATCTGCTAGTTGACCTGAGAAAAGAACTACAGAACTTACAGTACTGCTTAGGGGCTGTTGTTGTAGTGTTATGCGGAAGTTAAAGTTGCCACTCTTGGTACCTACTACAACAACACTCTGAATTACTAAACCATTCGGCAACTGGAGAGATAACCAACCATTTGCATCTGATTTAGTAGGGTCTTTAGTGGCAACTCCACTTGTTTGTAACCAAGGTGATGCAGGAGAACTAGGAAACAGGCTTGGTGCAAAGGTAAGTGTGGTGGATAGAGGTGCTAGACTACCATTAATTTGACCAATAATCCGAGCGATCGCATCTAATTCTTGTCGCAAATCTTTAAACCGTTTATTGAAGCCTTTGACAGGATCTTCTGCCGAGACCAAATCCACGTTGTCTTTCCAGTCTTGATGTTGAAATTGGGGGATATAGTTGTCTGGCATAGTCATTTTCCTTGGTTGAGGGTAAGCGGTAGGAGTTACAAATTATTGATGGGTTTAGCTCAAATTAGTCAAGTCTTCTCCGCGATAGCGCGATCGCCTAAATTGGCGATAGGTTTGAGAAACATTGGTCTGCAATGGTTCGGCGTTGCCATCACCATCAAGGTCAACATTGTTTTGGCGAATTGCAAAAGTATCGACTTCAATTCCCAGAGGATGAAGATGTTGGAGCAGATTCATCAAAAACTCATATTGCTGTAAGCTTAAAACAGCATCTTCGGGCAGTTGGACACGAAACTGATAAGGATCGACTAAACCCCGGCGAGCATAACCAACCGCAATCACAGCCAGCAAACCTGGACTATTTGCAGTGAGTTGGGTACGGCTACCTGTAGTACCAATCACGTGCTTGCTCACACTTGGGTAAATTGGTATAACATACCAACGGAATCCTGAGGAACGCCGTTCTGATAAATTCACACCCACTCCTGGAAGATTGGTTACTCCCACCACAAGTACCATCTCATTGCTACCAGTCATCAGCGGTAGAGCAGAACTTAAGCCATTTTGACGCAGTAGCCGCACCAGAGTTCTCAGAGAGGCTTTTGCACTGTCCTGACCCGCGAGAATGCTGGTAGCCAAGGCAGTCGGTAAACGAATTGTCTCAAACAAGTCTTCGGGAATACCACCATCTTCTGGGGCTAAATTCAATTGTTGAATAACTGCTGTCAGCTTTTCAGGCGTGTCGCTAGTAGGTAGTCCAGATGCCTCTAAAATTTGCCTAACTGCAAATCCTGGGACTTGAGCACGACCCCGGACAGTACGAGCATCTGTATCAGATAGCACAGTCCACGGGGCATTGCCTGCGGTTGTCCAGGCAGTTAAGGCAGCAGCCAAGCCTGTGGCTAAGACAAAGTTACTTCCAGGATCGCCGGGAGCATTGTAACGGGCGGTGAAAGCTGTGGAATTGCCTGTAGCTACATTGGCACTTCCAGTAATTTCCATGCCAAACGTTGGTAAATGGGAGAGATAAAGGCGATCGCCAGGTGTGCGATGAGCCGTCTTGATGCCACAAGGTTCGAGGAGCCAACGTCCTTCTGGATCGTCATTGGGCGATCGCGGTGTCATTGTTTGAATCAGTCCTTCAATTTCAGCATCGGCACGAGGACGATTTGGGTTAGTGCGTTGGGCTGCCATCTGATTGAGTTCAGCTGCTGTGGGTAACGTCACTTCCACCCCCAAGCCCAATTCATAGCGACTGCTGCCACCATTTGCTTGAACGCGAGAATCTTGAGTGCGAACAACCTGCCAGGGTGTTGTGATTCCCAACGCCTGACGACACCTGCCCACGAGATCGAGAGTAGTGGCTAACATGGGAGCGATCGCTGCGTTAGTCTCAAACGTGAAAGCTTGATTTAAACTGGTTCTGAGTTGCTCAATTTTTTGTTTTCTAGCTTGAGGCAGTGGACGATTTTGATGTAGCTGATCCGTGGCAACATTCCGATTGGGGAGAATTAAATAAACATTCCGAATGTAATCTAAAAACTTAGTTCGTAATTCAATGTCGCCTACAGCAATCAGATGAATTGCCACACCAAAGTCATTACCCTCTTCAATGATGTCAAATCGTCGTTGAAAACCCAGCTGACTCAACAAACCACGATTGGGATCTGTATCTGTTCCATAACCATTCAGTAACTTTACAACCTGTCGGCGATGGGGAACTAAAAATGGCTGATAAATAGCCAGGCGACGGCGATATTCCTCATCAGGTTCAGGGCGAGGTTCAGTGATAATCTCACCACTGAATCCAGATCCAAATCGTAATTCACCGAATTTAAAGCGGTTAAAAATAGCAGGTGCCTGCCCCGGTTCCGGTTGACGAAATCTCAGAAAGTCTACAAACCGAGGAACCCCCAAATCTGCCCCCAGGCGATCAAGGGCATTATCTCGTGCTAAGATGAGCGATCGCATGGCCACAATCTCCCGTGCTTGCCGCCGGATGCGTTGTTTCTCGGCAGTTAGCAAGTAGAGCATCCGTCCCATCAATCCTTGTAGTAAATGTGCTTCTAGTCGCTGATTAATGATCTCTGGTGAAATGGTTGTACCCGTTGTATCCTGTTCGCTAACAAATTCAGTAACAGTCAGCGTTATCGTAAATCCACTCGCAATTTGAGTATTGGAATTTACAGGTGGACGATACAATGGTAACGCAGCTCCCACCTCCGAATAGGCAGCAAATTCTAAAGGTTGTAAAGGTGTCGGTGGATTGGTGGAATTTAATACTGCTTCTACCTTTAATCTGTGGGTATTAATTGCTTTTGTCAGAGTAATCAACAGCAATGGTTCCCGCAGCAACTCACCAGGAAACTGTGTCACATCGATTACACCAGCATTACTAATAGCAACGCGAGTGTTGGTAGCACCTGCGGCAAATGGTGCTGTCAGGTGTTGAATCTGGTGGCGATGGGACGCTGACCGCCATAAATCTGGATCGAGTGTGACAGACATGAAAAGTGGCTCCTAGAGAATCACTAGCTGTGATGGATCATCGATAAATACTGGAATTTCACCGGACTGTAAATAGACGTTTTTGCCTTGAGCGAATTCCTGCGGTTGATCGCCTGTTGTTTGCACAGCCTCAAACCCAGGTGGGTATCGCAGCAGTTTGAGATCGACAGCATCGACAATTCCCGGTTCACTCATTAACGCCCAGATGACTTCCGAGACCCGGACAGGTTCGCCAAAGGAAAGCGTATTAATATACTGTTGTAGACGTGCCATCAGACGTTGTTTGAGAGCGATCGCCGCCGTCGAGTTATTCATAAAATCCCTAGAACCTGTGGGCAAAGGTAAGCCCCGAACCACCAGTTGCACCTTCACACCCACCCCGACTTCCGTCGCTGGGATGATTTTGGGGAAAATGCTGATGGGGCGTAAATCTTCAATTACAGAAGCGATCGCCACTTCTAACCCATCGGGTCCACTCCAAATGGCAGCAGGCGTGGGTGCAACTAAGACTGTGAAATAGTAGGGATTACCCAGATCGCGTTCGGTACTAAACAGACGATCCATGAAATTGAAATTGCCAAAGATAGATTGAGACAAATCTAAGCCACCTAATCCATCTCGTACCTGCACCTGGCGCACACCAGGCACTAAGGAAACGGCCGTTTGAATCGCCTCAACAGTCCAGAGCGATCGCGGAGCCTGTAACAAAAGTTGACGGTAGCGGTTATCAGCCCATTGAAGTTCGCCACCTGTAAGACGTGATTCGTGAGTAATCTTGATAACTTCATCTAGATTTAAAGTTTCATTGGGAAAATATTTATGCCAGTTTTTCAACAAATCTTCCCATGTGGAATCAAGTCGATGCCAATGATTAATTTTTTGACTGGCGATACCTGGATCTAAATTGTGTTCTGGTCCTGGATAGAAAGCGATTACTGAAACCTCACGCTGAAGATTTGCAGAGGAAAACACGACACTTTCATCTGTAGCAACATGGTGTCCACCATCGGTTAATAACCTTGTGCCACGGGGAATATTTAACTTAGTAATCTCAGGTAGTTTTTCCTTTTTTAATTCCGTATTCAGATTGGCCAGTATAGAGAAATTTGCATTCAGTTTCACTTTCCCTTTGGCCTCAAGAAAAGGTCGGGAAATTCCTAACTCCTCTCCTAAACGACTCAGTGCTTCACCCGTTGCAGTCGAGACAAAGTTGTTGTCGTACATTGTTGTCAGGGCAGCCCAGGTGCGGGTGTCCTCTAGGGCGGAGACCTCCAACAACTTGCGAATGGCAGAACCGGAACTCAGATCGAGGTCGTTGCCAAACAATTCCCGGGCCAGCGCCAGTTTTTCTGCCAATAAACGAGCAAAAGGTTTCGGGATGAATCCATCTTGGGTAATGCCAAACTGGTCTGAACCAGAGGAGCGAGCCACCGTTGCAGCGATCGCCAACACATCTGCGGTATTAATAGAAGTTTGAGTATTGTCAGACATTGGCTATCACCTTCCCCAGATTTATCGATGCCTGTTCGCCAGAGATCACTTCAAATACAACTCGCACATTTAACTCACGGCTGCCAGGGATGGGAATATCTAACCGACCGTCTTCCAGTTTGATATCCACAATGCGGCGCACTCTAGGATCTTTCTGTAGTAGTTGAATAATAGCAATTCGGATGCGTTCGCGGATCATAATTGGATTAGTTTCTTCTGCTAAAGCATTAATGCCATCAAATCCAAACTGAGTATTAAAAATATCGCTACCTAATGCAGTGGTCAAAGCAATACTCAAAGATTGTCCCAGATTATCTTCTTGATCCTTGTTGAAGTGGGTAGTATCAACTTGAGCAAAATCAAGACCATTTGCACCCATTTCTATTCTTAAATCTCGACCAATATCTAAATCTTTTTGAATTTTTTCACAAGCTAGACCCCAGCCTAATAAGCGACGACGCAGGAGTTGCTTTTCTCGTTCTAAATCCATAGCGATCGCCCCTCCTAAATAGCAGTTAATTTGCTTTGACCAGCAGTTGCCGCCAGCAACTTTTGTGGTGTTATTTTAGCCACCATGCCATTCGTTTCGCCAGACAGGGTATCCAGCATCACGGGTTGTTTATTTACTTTAAGCTTGGTTGCTTCTCCACTACTAACAGAAGAGACGGTTGTACATTTTATAGCTGTTGATCCAGTAGCATCAGCAGCAGGAACAGTAGCACAGTTTGGTACCGATTTGCCTTCAATGCTGGTTTTAACTAAAACGGGATTATTGCCCACTTTTAACTTTTGAGTACTGGTTACTGCTACATTGCCGCTATGCCCACAAATAACGTTACTACTTGTTGTTAAAACGCTTGCCATAAAAATGACCTCAATTTACATTCATAGAAGTTTGAACATTCACATCCACGGTATTTGCTGTCATCTCAACAGTGCCACTACTTCCTGTATCCACAGAAATAGTCTTCGCCTTCAAATTAATTGAACCGTTTCCAGCATCTAGCTCAATTCCATCTGTACTTTGGCTGGTGTCAAATCTAATTTTTTTGGCAGTAATCTCTACGCTACCGTCTGGTTTCATCACAATTTTTGAGCCTCCTTTAGTGTGTTCGATAGTGACGCTGTCTTTGTCGTCTGGACGTTCAGGGCGCTTACCTGCATCCTTGAGGCTGTCTTTTCCCACACGAATAGTTAGTTCCCCGACTTCGATAATGCGATCGCCCTCGGCATCGATTAAATCTTGAGTGACTTTGCCAGTATGTTCTTGGGGCTTTTCAGTTTGGGCGATCGCCAATCGTTTTGCCTCAAGAACTCCCACTGGCAAAGATAACCACCAATCACCCGGTTGGGAATCGGGTCCATGTCCAGATTCCCATAGCGCACCAATCTCGATCGGATCGTCACTTTTGCCATCCCGATGGGTAACTAGAACGCGAGTGCCAGGATAACGAGGTAAGACCAAGCCACATTTCCCCCAGGCAAACAACGTCGTATAGGGCACGTGGCTAGTTGGGGCAGGGCTAGGGCGCTGGATTGGCAAAGAACATGCTTGATTCGGTTCGCCCTTGCCCGGTTCTAAACCCTGCCAGACAGTCAAGGTTTGGCTGGGGGGCTGGTTTGCACCTTTATTCTCTGGATTCATCTGGCGGATTTCGCCAATTTCGGCAAAACTTTTGGCAGCGACAGCCCCCTGGCTCAATTGTTTAACTGCTCGAGCCGCTTCAACTTCAGGGCTAGCGTGAGTTTCTTGAGTTTGACTAGGTGCATTCTGGCTGGAATCAGTGTATTTATCCCAAGCATCATCCTTAACTTCCACCCCCGTTACAGTGGTTACAAAACCGCTGGTACGCCCTAAAGCATGTTCAACCGAGGCAATATACAGCGTTGCTGGGTGCTTAAAGTCCGAGTCTCCTAATGATGGTAACAAAGGGCCTGTTACAGCCGCAGCTAAATCACCAAGCGCTCCCAGTAGACCGGATGTTGTCTTCTCTACCTCTTCAGGCGGGAGATCGAATCTCACCGTGTCCCCCGGTTTGATATCTGGGCGACCTTTCAAGGTCAGCTTGAACTGACGGCGCTGGGGAGGTTTCTGGTTAGGATGAGCGCAGGTATCAAAGTTAGGATCAATTGCCACCGTAGCCAGAGATTCTACTTCAATCAAGCCATTGCCTAGCCTTAAATCTTGGGGTTTTCCCAGTGGAATGGGACGCTCTCCAATATGCAGAAAACTATTAACATGTTCTTTATCTGCCCGAATCAGGAACATGCCTCTGCCATATTTTTGAGTTTCGGCTTCCAGACTTCTGCCCAGGTTATCCAGTAATTCCCGAATCGTACTCCCGCTTTTGAACTCACGTTTTCTATCTTGCTTGGTGGGATAAAGCTTGTAATCTTGAGACTTCAATCCCGCCCTGGTTTCGAGCAGTTCTTTGATTGCCTCCGGTGTAGTGTCCTTGGCAATACCTGGATTACATAATCGCTTTGTATTCAATATTTCAAAGATGCGTTCTCTGGCAGTAATTGTTGTTTCATAGCGGCGTGTGCCTACTTTTCGGGTGACAGAAACGATTTTGAGGACTGCCACCAAAGCTTCGGGCAGATTTTTGGCTTGACTTTGATCCAGGACATCGGTTAGCCCAGCCAGGTTGGTTAAGTAACCCGCTACACTGGAGTTGGTATCGCGCCAGTAAAGATAAAGTTTGACGATTGTGGGAGATTTCTTTTTACCTTGAGCAATTTTCTCGTAATGCTGATCGATTAAGCCCTCAATCACAAAGGAGTAACTTCCCCCTTCCAAGCCTCCAGGAAGCGATGCCCGAATTTCGGCATAGTAATCATCCCGCCCAATCTCCAGTACTGGATCGCCGTCAAGATGTATCTCCTCAATACTTCGGGGTAGGCAATTATTCTGATCTTCAGTATGAAAGGTGAGAATCCAGGCAGCATCGTTGCCAATAGCTACTTTGTCGGATGTGAGAGTGAGACTGACCATTGCTTAATACCTTGTTTGAGTTTGAGGTGGTTAGAGTAAAGCAGCTGACTTTCCTGAATTTGACTCCAGGCGGAATTGAGGTTCTAACCGCAGCATGAGAAATGGATTGATGGCGGGTGGAGAATATTCGCTAGCTGCCTGGTCTGCCTGTTTCCAGGCGAGGGAAATGCGAGAACCAAAGTCACCAATCCCTCGCAAACTGCCTGCTCGGATATCCCACGACAGGAGGATCAGTTCTAGAAATGCACCACTATCTGGAGTAATCCGTTGTAGTCCCGCTACCAGGGGAATGGCAATCATAGGCAAGCCGCTGCGTTGTACGATGATTCTTGCTGGCGCACGCTTGACCTCTGCAATTGATTCACCTGGCTGAAGTGCGATCGCTTGCAGGTCTGGAATGCTGAGATTCAATGCCTGAGCGATCTTGTCTTCTGTTAAGCCAGCCATTTGCAGGTGTCGGATTGCCCTTGGCAACTGTTGGCAGGGAGCGAGTTGATCGTCACTTTGACTAACTACGGTGGTGGGATCGATATCGCGCCAGGTGGTTGCTAGACCAGTGGGAACAACGACAATCAGCCGAGTGATTTGATCGAGCTGAATGATGTGGGGAATTCCCGCCAAAATTTTGCTGTCAACTTGAGTGAAGCCTTCTGGTATGGTGGGCTGGCGATCGCTTACTAGGTATCGTTGCACTGGGATGGGTAATGTGGGCATATTAATTACCTCCAAAATCAGCTAGGGCTGCAACACCGACACTGGCAACATCAAGTAATTTACTCAGTCCACCGGGAAGTGGCATATGTGCCATTGAGATCGAAACATCCAGCACATCACGTTTACTTGCCGAGGCACTAAAGGAAAGACTTTGAATTTGCATATCAGTACGAATTGTCATAGAAGTGACCAAAATTAATCCAGAGACTTTGCCACCAGTCAGCGCTCCCAAAGCCGTCCCGCGTTTGCTAGACTCTGCCAGGGTTTCCAGTGCCAACTTCCAGGCAAATCGCTCTGTGCCAACCAGCACACCACTGAGGGAGATAGTGTCGTCGTGGGTAGCAACAATGGCTTTCATAGTAGAAGAACCGATGGGGGGCAAGTGGTAGGTTTCACTCAGGGACATGGAGGTAACTGCCCAAAGCGGAATGGTGAGAATGCCATCGGAGATGATAGCGGAGGGCACTGCAAGATATTTTTGAAAGCTTTTGGTGATTGACATAATTATTTTTTTATGCTTCAGGGGTCATTCAAAGTTTATTTACCAGTCTCAATTATCTTGAACCCAAGAGCTTCAGCAGCTCGTTTAGCTGGTTCACTAGCTTTTGATACTTGAATCACCATTTCTGGTAATTCCACCGCAGTACTTTGTCCACTGAGTCCCTGAAACGCAGTTACTAGTTCTTTGGCAAACTTGGCAGCAGCCCGAATCTTGATCATTTGCACAAACTTGCGAGTGCTGGCATCTTCAAGATTGAGTTTGCTATGGTCAATTGAGCTACCTGATGGTTCGCCACTCTTGGGATCGAGGCTCTTGAAAGCCTCTGGTAAAGAGAGTTCACCTGTTGTTGTCTCACCAACTACAATTCGTCCATCAACTTTTCGGGCACCAACATCGAGCTGTATCGGACTCGCCTTGGTTGCATTGATTAATTTACCGCCGTTTGGTAATTCAAATAGAGCAGGATCGATTTGAACCTTTGATTTTGCACCTACTGAGAACACTTCACTCCCTTGCTCAAGTTCTGCTAGAATGGCGAGAATTTCGTTGCGATCGCCTAACGCATTTCGCTCCACATTCTTCCCAGCTTGAAGATCGGCTATTCGCTGTCGATACCGCTCCAGCATTTTCAAGAACTCATCACGCACTGACGATTCTGAGAACCGCCCTCCCTTTGGCTGTACGAGTCGTTCAATTGCTTGCAAAACGTTACTTGGCGTGCCGTGGAGCAAATTGAGACTAGGGCGAACGTTTTGATTATGAAACTGCAACATCGCTTCTAATGCTCCCAGAGATTGCCCCGCTCTTGGTATCAGTAATGCTTCTAAACGCGATAGTCGTTGTTCTGGAGGAATATCCACCAGTTTTTGGACATAATCTCCTGGGTTATCCTGAACAAATTTAATTAATCCCCGAACTGCTCGACGGCTCATATTGTCTGGAAATTTAAACTTCCCATGTGTTTGCTGCCGAATAGCATCACAAGCATCGATTAAAAATTCTGAAGTTGACGTTGGCAGCCCAGATTCAACTAAGAGATTAACAATAGACTTTGTGTTCGGATTGCTGGCAAGGTTAAAGTACTTCTCAAATAGCCCACTCAGTTTCTCTGAGGGTAGCCTTTCAAATAAGCGTTGCACTGAGACGCGAGTAATTCCCCGTTCCAGACGCAGCATTTCTGCCAGTCCCCGAACTGCATCTACTCCCCACTTGTTCTGTATTTTTGCTCTTTGATTAATGAGTAGTTCTAGCGCAGCTAAAGCTGTTTCATCTAGAAACTCACCTTCAAGAGTTTTGATCAAAATAGGATTAATCTGCTCCAGAGCAGTCTTGATTTCTGCCATCTCAGCCGATGGCCGCCATCCTGTTGCCCGCTCTAATAGAGTTCGACCAAATGTTGGTTCACCTGGTTTAGCGGCAGGTAAAAGAAGATAGCTAGATCCCTCCCCTTTAGGAGCAGTCAGACGTAGTACCCCACCGCCCATGTCTGTCACGTCATAACCTGCTCCTTTGAATTTGGTTGTCAATTTACTCGGCTGCTGTCCTGGGGCTGAAGGGTTATATTCATAGGTTCCTTCGCTAGTAGCAACCAAATCAATCACTTTACTTGGAGGTGGAAGCGCACCTTTGACTTTTGGTAGTGGTGTATATTTGGCGTTACCGATCAATTTAGAAGTCTTCGCTGCCATCTCAGCCAAATCTTTCAAATGACTACGAGTTAGCCCTAATGCAGCCAAATCTGCATCACTAAACAGATTGCTGGCCAGCCGATTCACCAGCTTCTCGAACTCAGGTAACACTTTTTTAACCCGTGCTTGATATGCTGCAAACTCCTCCTGAGTCAAATCACCCGATGTAATAAACTTTCGCAGTTCTGGACCTAAACCTTCTGCTTCAGGTGCAAGTGCTTGCAATTGGGTAATAACTGCTCGTTGCTCTGCTAGATTCAGCTTGAGGAGCGAATCACGCATTTGCTTTCCAGTGAACAGCACCATAGCTGCATTCAGCACCAAGTTAACAATTAAAAAGGTGCTCATTTCCTCTGTCCACTTCCTGTCTTTATCATTCTGCTCTAGGTGAGTGATCAGCAATGGCACACCAGTTGATAAAACTGCTGGTGTACCGAAAATAATTGCCATTTGGGTTAATGTTCTACCTGGGAAAAATGCTCTTGCCCCTGCAAACAATGCCAGGTTCAGCACTCGAAAAGCACCAAACATCACGGCACTTTCAGAAAGCTGATTTACAAAACTGGATGGATCGAACGGTTTATCTAGAATCAGTGACTGAGTAACATGAGTTGTGACCGTAAATGTGAATGCTTCGGCTAAAGTCACTAAAACAAAACCACCTCCTGCAGCAGTCACCTCAGCAGCAACACCGAACGTCACAATAGTTGCAAATATAGTAATGCCAAGAGCAATCCAAAATTCTCGCTTTGCGGCTTGATTAATTTCTCCTTGAATAGTTTTGATGATCAAGTTCCACTCTTCAAACTTGCTGTTTAGAACTTGGAAGTTAGGCTTGTTATACTGTTGCTCAATTTCAGAGCGAAGTTTATCAACTCGTTCGTACCAGCCCGGTTGCCATACTGCTGGAGGAGCACTAACAGTAGTTATTTTTCTGGGTATTGGCATCCACCAGCCTTTACGTTCAGCATCTATGCCGATATTGTTATGACTAACGGGTGTTAAGATTTGCAGGCTCATGTACCAAAATTGAAGCAATTGGGCACGAAGGGCTATTAAAAACATTTTTTGTTCAATTGCACCGATAGCTATCAGTGTTTTTGCATCCCGATCGCCCTTAGCAATATCCGCAATTTCCTTCTCTAGCTGTGACAATGCTTCTTTGAGTTCAGCAAGTCTTTTATTGTAGGGCTGATCAACTGAACGAAAGTATCCGTAGTAATCTGAAGTTGATGTATTTTGTATAATTTCATTTAGCTTCTTGATGCTTTCTTCTAGCTTTTCACGTTTTTGATCAATAACCTTCCCATGCCAATCTTGATAAAAGTCATTTGCTTTCTGTTGCAAACTAGCAATTAGCTTTACAGTTGGCAAAAAGTTTTCAGCACTCTGCTGTAAATATAATCTCCGAGCTTGGCTAAGAATTTCAACTTCATCCAATTTGTCTGCAACGTCTGCATAAAGCAATCGATATAACCCAATATTCACATCAATTTCTTTGACTTTTTCTTGGATATAGTTAATCCAGCGAATATTCTCAATTAAATCTTTTTCTAATTCATAAAACAACTTTTGTGCATCTTTCTTCTCTGCAATTACCGCTATTATTCCTTCTAATCGAGGAAACTCTTTCTCAACAAATACAGATAAGGTTTGTAGAATCTCTGCATCAGTTTTCTCTGAACTTTTTTCAAGGTAAGTTTGCAATTGCTTTCGAGCTGCAATTAGAACATTGACCAGCGCAATTAATCGCTGCACACCTTTTGCTTTTGATTCTCTTTCACTCAGCAGCGATTTACCTTCAGGTATTTGTTGAGCAACTCGTACTGCATCCGTAATAATGTCGAGTGGATCTTCGTTTTTTGGATGTTTGTATTTAATTTCATTCTCTGTTCGTTCTATCTCAGTGATTCTTTTGGCTGAGTCTGTTACTGTTTTAAGCCACAGCTTGCGGAATTGGGTTGGTTGACTTTGAGCAAATTTCTTTAAAGCTCTTAGATTGAGTGACTCACCAGTTCCTTGAGAAGTATCAGAACGAGTATTAATCAGCAGAGTTAAGAATAGACTGTCGTCTCCCTTTTTCAGACGTGCAACTGTAGATTGAATAAATTCTTCTTGCCCTTTTGTCAGCTTTGCTGAGGATGGTGAGCTTCCTTCTAAGAATAGTTTGACCGATTTCTTTCCTTCATCCTGATAGGAAGGTATGGCGTAGATGCCAATTGCCTGATCTACATCTGATGGTTCTGCCATTAAGGCAGAAGAGGGTTCTGATTCATAGCGAGTTTGATCGATCGCCTCCTCAATTCGCTCTGGCAAAGTTACCTCTACAGATTCCGCGACACGCGTAAACTCATAAATTTCCGCTGCTTGAGTCAATTGGGCTAATAGAACTGCAATCCAAGCTTCTGTTTCGGTCTGTGTGCTGATTGGCACATTAACTAAGCCATTTCCACTCCAGTTGAATTCTGGTGAATGTACTCTCACCCCCATAAAACCACCTCTTTGAGCCAGCACCACGTCCCGCGAGTTTTTCAACGCTCGACCCACCGCCGCCGCCAGCGCCTCCTCAAGATCATCCTGCCGCTCCAATAGTGCTAGCGGATCGACACGAATCCGAATGGGAATCTCAACTCGTACAGGCATAATTCACACGCTCCTCATTCCCTGAATCAAACGTCGCAGTGTTTCTTGGGCAATTTCCTCTGGATCGATCGCATCCGGGGCAGCGCGAACTTCAATCTCTACAGGAAAGTGGTAGTGAATAACCGTTTGCGAGTCCTCAATCACCTGCTCTGCTTGGGCTTCACTACCCGCCGCAGGCAAAACTAGTTCCCCTTCATGTACCAGGGCAATCCCTGTGCGAAGTACCCGCGCTGCCCGCCCGCCTACACTTTGATCTGCAAAATCGTCGCCGCCCTCAGCCATACTAAACTCCTATGAATAATTTGTATCCAAATTCATTGCCAACTACGGAACTTCAGCCTTCGCGCCGTTCTTCGGTTCTGCTGAAGCCGCCAAGCTAAAGCCAGAGAAGGTGGCTGCTGGAGCGCCGGAAATCGTGGCATTACTGGGAGCCGCACTGGTAATAATGCAGGACTGCATGACGATAGTTTTGAATGACCAATCATTGCCGTCATCGGTTTCTTGCAGCAGGATGTCAAATTCTTTACCTTCTAATGCTAAAACCGTTAACTGAGCCGCCACATCCCCGATCGCTTTCACTGTCATAGAAAATGACATGGCTTGAGGTGTATAAATTACCCCAATATGGGTTTTCTCAATTGAATGTAGTACCTCTGCGTTCAGGGAAAAGGATGGGCTGAATGAATCGATGGGTGAAATCAGTACGGTTTTACCATCTGCTGTATAAGAAACAGCAAGGCGAGTTTTCCATTCCATAATTAGGACTCCTAGTGAAGTAATTTTTGTTGTAGGATGAGCAATAACTTAAACAAACGTGGGTGCCAGCTTAACTAAGAGCCGATGCACGGCTGGGCCATAGGTGACAGAAACCGACATATCGACTACGCGATTTGTTCTGGCTGTTTGCACGATCGCACGATCCGTTGCATTCCAGGCTGTCTCAGGTACGCTAAGAATATTCAGTACTGGAATGTCAATGGCAAAATTGACGATGACATTGTTGCGAACTAGGGGACCAAGAATACCTTCTACGCGCGTCTTCAGCAGTGTCATTCCGGCTTTTGTAATCCGGGCATCGCCTACTGCTCCAATTAACCCTGCTTTTAACCGGAAATCAATATCATCGAGAACGCGCACAATGTCGATATAAGTCAGATCGGCATCCGTTGTAAAACACCGCCCTTCAGCAAGATGCAAACTCTCACCCACAATTAATGCTGGGTCAATAATCGGAATAATACCTGCTTCTGAAAGCCCCTTAATCTCAGATGGGCTATATTGACTTTCCACCGACATGGAAAAGCCGCGAACTTTTTTCAACACCATCGAGATTTGTGGGTCATAGCCGGCGATCGCGGACATCGCAGCCGTTGCTGCATCTACAGTAGCTTTGCGTGCTGCAATCATCACCATCCGGCTAGAGCTACTCTTGAGTGAAGCCACGGCATTCTTGATATCATCAACATACGTATTTGACTTCGCCGTAGCCGGATCGACCATTGCCACACCAATCCGCTTCTGTCCCTGAGCAGACATCGTTTCCACATGATCCTTCAAAGCCTTCAATGCATCTGTGGCTGCTCCTCCTCCGGCTCCTGGAATGTTAACCCTGACTTCATTGGCAAGGGAAACAAACGTGACATCATCTGCTGCCTCTAACGAAGCTAAAGCAGCAGCGTAATTGTCAGTATCAACCTTTACTCCGTAGATTTTAGAAGGCTTAGGATCTTGGAGCATCGCAATTTTCAGCGAGCTATAAAGTGTTGATTCTGTAACAGTGCCGTCAGGATTCTTAGTAGCAAACAGTTCCGCAGCCTGATCGAGCGTATCAATGGCAAAGGGCTTGTTGACAGCAGCGCTACCTGCTGCTGATTTCCCAACGATCGCAATCACACCGGGCGATCGCTGCGCTACTGGTGTTAAGGCCGAAGTATCAATCTTGACTTCAATAAATGGAAATGCGGCTGGAATAGTTGCTGGCATTGTAATTTCCTCATGGAATGTGATTTAGTCTTGACGGTTCTCGAATCTGATGTTGAAATCTGAATGTTTAGGGCGGTGTGGCGACAAGTCCAATTCCCTCACGAGCAAGCCACTGTCCTGCTATGACTCGGCGAGCATCTCGCAGTGCTGCTGGTGTCATACCAGGACTGCCACCAGGCCAACCTGCATCATCAAAGATCGTCGCTGGTACAACCCAGATGATGAGCAAGGGATGACGTAGTGGTAAGGATGGATCGGGCGATCGCTCTAATCCTTGTTTTTCTAGTTGCTCGCGCAGCATTTTGCTCTCCATCAACAGTTGAGCCACAGAGAAACCAGCATCCCGAATTAAGAGAGCAGCAGTAATAGGCAGCGCCTTTGGAGATGGTGGAGCCGGATCGGGAAGAGAGAAGCTTACCTGTACTGCACTACTTTGAATTGTTCCCTGCGATCGAGTAATTAAATCACTAACCGATGTAGCTCCCACACTGAACAGCCACTTATCTAACAGTTCATCTGTAAAACTCACTGACTGATTTAACGCAGAGCGAATACGTGCTAAGAAACGTGTACGCCGTTCTTGTTCTAAAGTTTGTAGATTAGTAGGTAAACTCCCTAAAGCAGCTACAATTTCCGCATCTAAAGTACCTGCGTCTGTCCATTTTGCTTCTACCTGAGTTATTCGTGAAGTTGTTGGCACTGTACGAGCTACAATATCCCCGCGCCATAGTGCATCTACTCTAGTCGGTGAACTTGAGCCTAACCCAGATGTATGGAATCGAGCTTCTACTCTGTCTACCCCACCGACTGGGTTCCAAACCCCTTCTACAACACCCAGATTAGACAGTACAACACCTAATCGAAACTCTTTAAAGAGGGGTTGATAGGGACCTTCAACAGTCAAAAGATCCGTATTGTATGTCGCAACAACTAACTGCTCAAGCGCCAGATTATCAAACAATACCGAGCGAGATGCTTGATCAGCAAGACGAATAAGTATAGCATCTTCGTAGTTCATTACCTGCAACCTTTAAGAATATAAATGGCAATTTCACATACGAAACCTGTCTCTAAATATTGTTAGGAAACTAACTAATACTTAATCGACTAAAAACACAGAATATTTAGAGAGTTAGACATAAATTTACAAACACTAATAGTTGAACACAAGTAGCCATCACAAACTGCGTACACCAGGACGCATGAAAAAACTTTCTATTCCTTCTGCCTCTTTTTCTCTTTGTAAGTTTTATAACCAATAAATTCATAGTAACTATGATAGTAAGAGATACCACAAGACCCTTTGGCAGAGTGATAAACCAAAAGAAAAATTTTACTATTGCTATAATTAAATTTATATTAGTTTGTATTTATTAACTAAAGTTTAGACTAAACCATGAAAAACGACCCAGCACGGCTGAGTTAATAATAGACTGAACAAACTTTGATATTAAACCGCAATCGCAGAACTTTTAGGTCTACTGAAATTAATTATGCGTTATTCAGAACACATAATTAATTTCACCAGCAGATATCTAATAAATAGCTAACGAACCGTTCCCCGCAGAGCTTCAGTGTCAATTGGTTTGATGAGGTAAATTAACAACAGATTCCAAACAATTGCTGCAATCAAAGGTAGTTTGCGAATTAGCTTCACCAATTTCGGACTAGAACTGCCTTCAATCTCTGCAATTTTCAAGTTATAACCAGCACAGCGTTGCAGACGTGGGAAAAACTTGGGATGTTCGGTATTCAATATTACAGGAAAAGCCCGTCCTGCGGTTTCATTGGTGTTGCGGACAACTTGGATATCAAATTCTGTGGCATCAAGTCCTAATGATTTGTAGAAGCCGGAACGTTCATGAACTGTCAGGGTGTGAGTAGCAAATACTGATAGCAAGAAAAAGCGACTCCACAGCCTAGATTTCCAGGTGTTCCAAAGTTGCGGTTGAGAACGCAATAATGCTTTAAATATGTCCCCGTGGCGGTTTTCGTCCTGACACCAACTCTCAAAGTAGCGGAATATGGGGTAAAATTGGTTTTCTGGGTGCTTTTCTAGATGCCTGAAAATAATAATGTAACGCCAGTAGCCGATTTTTTCTGAGAGGTAAACGGTGTAAAGCACCCATTCAATCGGAAAAAATGTATAAGTGCGGGTTTTAGTAACAGTGCCTAAATCAAGGGAGAGTTTAAAATCGGCCATTGCTTTGTTGAGAAATCCGGCGTGGCGGGCTTCATCACGCGCCATCATTTGAAATATTTCCGCCAGCACTGGACTACGATTTTTTAGCTTGCGGGATAATTCCTTGAATAGCAAGAAGCCGGAAAACTCAGAAATGCAAGAGCGTTCCAAATACTCTATAAATGCCTGCCTTGCTTCACCGCTAATGTGTTCCCAAGACTGCTCAAACGCTTCATCCCGAACAAAATGGTGGCGGTTGTAGTCTGTCCGCATTTCTGTCAACATCGCCTGCAACTCCGTTTCCTGAGCAGACAAATCCAGCTTGGCTGCGGTTTCAAAATCTGTAGTGTAAAACCGGGGGGTGAGTACAGTTTCTTTGCTGGGGGTTTTAATTTCTGGCTTCGGTAGGGTGTTAACCATGAGTAATGAGGCGATCAAATCAATAGTTACATAACTATCAAGTTATGACAAATGCAATTATTTTGCTAGGTCTCTTTACAATCCTTCAGTAAAGTCGCAATTTCTGAATTTTTCTTCAACAGGTCGCGCCCAGGATTCCCCAGCTTCGGCGTTGCAGAACAGTGGGATGAATTGGGGCAAGCAAGGGGAGCAGGGCAGGCAGGGGAAGCAGGGGAGGCAGGGGAAGCAGGGCAGGAATTTTGGAAGTTGCTAAATCATCCCGCAAATATGCAATGCCCCAATTTCAGCCAAGCTTGAAGGTGAGTAATGGGCGCTCTGGACTGGTTACTGGCTACTGGGGAAGAAATTTTTTAAGAATTGGTTGGGGTCTGAATCCCAATTCAAATCTTCTCAATCCCTAGTCCCTAACTCAATCATAATTCTTTCCTTCTGCCTTCTGCCCCTGCTCCCCCTGCTCCCCCTGCTCCCCCTGCTCCCCTGCCCCCTGCCTCCTTCACCGTAGTAATTCCTCAACTTGATGCTGGCTCCACAAAGTTCTGTATAAACCCTGTTGTTTTAAAAGTTCTAAGTGATTTCCGAACTGCACAATTTTTCCCTTTTCCATTACAAAAATTCGGTCAGCCGCCGCCGCCGCTGATAATTGATGCGTAATAAAAATTACTGTTTTACGTTCAGTACCACTGGAGAGATTTTTGAGGATTTGCGTGGCTGTTTGATTATCCACACTAGAGAGAGCGTCATCCAAAATTAACACTGGAGCATTGACCAACATTGCGCGAGCCAAAGCAGTACGTTGCCGTTGACCGCCAGAAAGATTAATACCGCGTTCGCCAACAATAGTTTCATATTGCTGCGGAAAATTGTGAATTTCTGATTCAATTTGGGCAAGTTTAGCGACAGATTTTACTTGCTGTTGTTCGCTAACTGGATCGCCGTAACGAATATTATTTTTGATTGTAGTGCTAAATAAAAAGCTATCTTGAGGAACGTAGGCGATCGCACCTCGTAAATCTGTCAAGGCGATTTTAGTAATATCCAGCCCATCTAAAAACAATTGTCCTGATTCAATATCCAACAAGCGCGGTAAAGCATTGGCCAAAGTAGATTTCCCCGAACCAATTGCCCCAACAATCGCGATAGTTTCTCCAGGAGCAATGGTAAAGTTAACATTTGCTAAAGCTGGAGTAGTGGAACCAGGATAATTGTAGGTGAGATTTTTTGCTGTTAGTTCGCCTTTAAGTTCAGCCACTGGCAGATGTATGGCATCGGCTGCATCTTTAATTTTTGGTGTGACAGAGAGAATAGATTCAAGCCTATCGATACTAACTTCACCGCGTTGGTAGGCAATAATTGTGAATCCTAAAATGGCAGTGGGAAAAACCAGACGCTCTACATAAATTAACAGTGCTAAAAAATCGCCAACCTGAAGCGTCCCAGCAGACATCCGTGCCGAGCCTAGCCAGATGATTACCAGTGAACTGATATTAGCTAGCCCACCAATTAGCGGAAACAGTGTATTGCGGAGTTTTGCCAATTCCAGGTTAGCAGTCAATAGCTGCTGATTTTTCTTGGCAAAAGCTCGACGCTCGTTTGCTTCTTGAGCATAGATTTTAATTAAGGCAATGCCACTAATATCCTCCTGGATGAGTTCGCTAATGTCAGAGAGTTGCTCTTGGACTGCTGCTTGTTGTTTGCGTAAGCGATCGCTAAATAAACTCACCAACAAGAGCATAAAAGGGTAAACTGCTAGAGCGGCTAGGGTGAGATCCACACTAATTGCCAGCATTACTGGCAGTGTCAGGGCGTAGGCAAACACCGTATTTGCCAAACTCAAGACGGCAAAACCTAATAAGCGCTTGATATTGTCCACATCACTAGTAGCCCGACTAATCAAATCGCCAGCAGTATTACTGGTAAAATAAGCAGGCTCCAGCTTCAGTAAGTGTTCAAAAATCCGTTGTTTCAGGTCAAATTCCACCTGACGCCCCACCCCAAATAGCCAAATGCGTGATGCCATCCGCATTAGCCACATCGCCGAACTGAGCAAGACAATGATTACTACGTAATGTAGTATTTGGTTCCAGCTGAAGCTTGTCGAGAGCTTGTCAACACCAGCACGAATCAACCAAGGAATATAAACACCCAATGCATTGACAGACAACAAAGCGAGAATGCCCAAGGAGGCTTCCCGCCAATGGGGTCGTAGGTAAGCACTGAGTTTAGCGATTCGTCGAGATTTTGCCATTAAAGCAATTGTGCAACTTTATCATCTAGATTAACTGCTAGTCCAAGAAGGCAGCTATGCAGAGGGAATATCGCTTGTGATAAATTCAGCTTTTGTTACCTCTTTTAACTGGATAGTTATTGCCGTTTGGTACTAGTAGTCTACTACAGCAACTTTAATGAAGAAATAAGTTCGTAGTAAGGACTTTAGTTCTAGGATTGAGCGCTCAAGCGCTTACTACGAACCCAGTAAAGTTCTCTTACCTGATTACCGCTGAACACGCAAGAACCTGTAAATTTCAACGAGATAACTTTCCCAAGTTCTTGTTGTCAATTGCAATGTTTCCGAATTTGGTACAAAGTCTTCAAGTCGTAAACCGCGTGTGCGAATATCTTGAGGACTTCCTTGTAATAAATAGGGAGGTACTCTCAAATTATAAGAAAGAATGCGATCGCCTGTTACATCTGAGATGTTTGCTGTGGTGGGTTGCCCTAATGCCACCAGTGTCCCAGATGTTGGTGTAGCAGTTGCGACAGATGTTTCACCCGTCATTGCTAGAGGTGCTCTATAAAGGAAATACGCGACTGCTGGTGTACTTGCTAACAGCAGAATAGTCAGTGCCCAACCGATCAAGTATCCTCCTGGTTTCTCTATTCCACCTCCTTTGATTTTCTGAGCGGCAAGAATCATCAGTAAAACAGAGGCTCCTAGAGGCTTGAGTGGAAAAGATAGCATCCTCCACAACGAAGCCACAGCAGGTTCATTGGGGTTAAGAAATGATAGGGCTACGATTACCAAGATAACGACTAAGATTAATCGCCCGACAAAAGTTCCAGAGGGATAAAATCGCTGGAACAGAGAATAAACGATAGTGCCAATCAGCAGCCACAGCAGTACCCGGCTTAACAATAGAAACATAGACTAACTCTCAAATTTTCTGGTGCAGTGAGCCAGTGTGGTGGTATGGCAATCCGTTTCGATTGGGGTTGCCCCCAGAAAAGACTGCCATGCATGGTTTCCCTGCATAAAACAACTGGCGACTTCTTACTGATAGCGACGTTAGAAACGTCACCCGTAAGGCTCAACCTAGAGGTTTCAGGAAATGGATTTATTTTATTGTCAAATTGTAATCGTACTGTTTGACTTAAAATTTCTCAAACCTCACACCCAAAGACTACCGTCGTAGTGATTTTAGTGCAATTTTTTGACACTGCGTCTATTATTTATAATTTTCCAGAAGAGTAATATGGCACCGATAAACTAAATTAATTAAGTAATCGACTTAAAAGGAAAAACTATGTCGCCTGAAAAGCCTACTATTCTGGTAACAGGAGGAGCTGGATATATTGGTTCCCATACAGTGCTTGCTTTGAAGAAAGCGGGTTATAGCGTTGTCATACTTGATAATCTGGTCTATGGACATCGCGATTTAGTAGAAAAGGTTTTACAGGTAGAACTGATAATTGGGGACACAAGCGATCGCGCCTTGCTCGATCATTTATTTAAAACCCACGATATTGCCGCAGTGATGCATTTTTCTGCTTATGCCTACGTAGGAGAATCTGTTACTGATCCGGCCAAATATTACCGCAATAACGTCCTTGGTACTTTGACCCTGTTAGAAGCGATGCTGACAGCATCTGTAAAGAAATTTGTCTTTTCTTCTACCTGTGCCACCTACGGTGTACCGGAATTCGTGCCGATTCCAGAAACCCATCCCCAAAATCCGATTAATCCTTATGGCGCTACAAAGCTGATGGTAGAAAGGATTCTCTCTGATTTTGATGTCGCTTACGGTTTACAATCAGTACGTTTTCGCTATTTCAATGCGGCTGGTGCTAATCCCAATGGCTTACTGGGCGAGGATCACAATCCAGAAACCCATTTAATTCCTTTGGTGCTAATGACAGCTTTAGGGAAACGAGAATCCATCTCAATTTTCGGCACTGATTACCCCACACCCGATGGTACGTGTATTCGAGATTATATTCACGTTAACGACTTAGCAGACGCCCATATTTTGGGATTGGAATATTTATTAAAAGGTGGCGATAGCGAAGTTTTTAATTTGAGCAATGGCAGCGGCTTCTCCGTCAGAGAAGTTATTGCCGCAGTTGAAGAGGTGACAGCAATTTCGATACCAGTAGAAGAACGCGATCGCCGTCCTGGCGATCCCCCAATTCTTATTGGTACCAGCGAGAAAGCCAGAACAATCTTAGGCTGGCAACCTCAGTATCCATCCATCAAAGATATTGTCGCTCACGCGTGGCAGTGGCATCAGAAGCGACATAAGTAAAAGTTAGGAGTTAGGAGTTAGGAGTTAGGAGTTGGGAGTTAGGAGTTGGGAGTTGGTAAATTTTAGATTTTAGATTTTTTCTTCAATCCAAAATTCAAAATCTAAAATAGTTAAGTCTTGAATTCATAACTCCTCACTCATAACTCATAACTCATAACTCATAACTCCTCACTCCTAACTCCTCACTCCTAACTCCTAACTATTCCCCACCCCTCCTCATACTTTGCATGACGACAACTAAGATGCCAATAAATCCGAGAATTGGCAGTGCGATCGCCCAAGTTGGTAATTGTTGAGATTGACCTTCTGCTAAATCACCATTGACATTTCGCAGGTTTCGTGTATTTTGCGTAGACCCGCCTCCTGTCACAGTCACTTCAAATTTGAATTCAAAGGGTTTGAATCTTGCCCCAGAGACAGGTTTTCCATTTAGTTGCAACTCATAAAGACCTGGTTTGGGAAAGACAACTTCTGCACCTGGGATGCCTTGATAACGTTCGGCTGTTACAGGTTCTAACTGTGGTTCTAACAGCGGCGGCTCTCCGGTTGCATAAGGTTCGGCATACACAGCCAACTGACAATTACACTGTGATAGGGGAATCACTTTTCCACCTCTGCGGGTAAGTGCAAACCAGGCTTGGCTTGGTTCTCCAGCACGGGGATTATCATTTGGTTCAATGTGGAGAGTGCCACCGACATCTCCAGCTACTTCCACCTTATGAGCAAAAGCAGGGTAAAGATTAGTTATTGATATAACTAAGCAACTCAGGAATAATAAATACTTTATTGTTCCTTGATTCTTCCAGAAAATGCCTTTGAAGGGGTAACGCCTCTGTTTTTGACTTGTTAGAATAGAGCCAGAAAATAAGGATGATTTACCGCGATTTGGTTGGGGGAACATAAAACTTTTCTACGGCTAACTTTGACCAAAAAAAGCGCGATGCCTACGGCAAGGGCTTTGCCCAACGCACTAGTAAGACACTGAGAGTAATAATTACCATCAGTACTGCCGCTAATTTATTTCCCCAAGTTGATTGCAAGGAACCCAGGTAATGGGAACCAATCAACACAGTATGAATGGCACTCAAGAGCAAGGCTGGCACACCCAATAGATGAATCTGTCGCCAACGCTTGCCCAAAGATTTTTGCAACGATTCCCAACTTGTAAAAGCGGCGGGGGACATTAATACCAATGCTACAGCACCCGCAGCCATCCCCCACTGAAATTCTGGCGGCAGAAAAGAAAAAGCGGCAAAATTCCATTGCAATGAGTGTTCTATCATGTGGAAGGTGTGAACCACAGAAAGCACAAAAGATCCCACTCCCAAGCCGCGACGATAACGCAGTGGTGAAGCCCACAAGCCACTAATCGGACGCGCAATTAATGCCAAAATTAAGCAGATTAAGGCGGCGTGTCCGGTGTAATCTACCATTGTGTCACCAGTCCGCAGCAAGGTGATGATGCCAATGGTGAGTGTCACCCAACCGCCTAATCGAAACAACTGACTGCGCCTGTCTTTACTTACCAAAGATGTGGAAACGCCTACACCTAGCATCGTCGGCAGCGTTCCCAAGCCAAAAGCCAGCATAGTAGCTGTACTCATCCATAAATTGCCCGTTTCAGCAGCTTTAATTTGGGCAGCATACAGGAAACCACAGGGCATTAAACCCCAAGTCATCCCCAAAAGCATTGGCGTCCACCATTTGGTTTTTAAGGAAAGCTTAACCATTCCTCTGCTGAGGCGATCGTGTAAACTACCTTGCAATAGGGGATGTAACACGGGAATGCGCGGTAGTAAATCGGGTTTTACTTGTCCTAAGCCAAACCAAATCAGCATTACACCAGTCAGAATTGCCATCCAGCGCCGCAAGTCGCTGCCAACACCCGCTAGCTGTCCACCTTGCAGCAATACCGAACCTAGCGCCCCAATGCCAGCACCGACTAGAGCATAGCTCAACATCCGCCCCAGGTTTAGCAGGATATGAAATTTTAATTGCTGTTGCCAAGTATCGGGCTTTTCTAAGGTTGATGTCCGTCCCAAGGAGACTGTTTGTGGAATTTTCGGCTGATGAGACAGTGAAAATGCCACTGTTAGAGGGCCACACATCCCAAAGCAATGTCCAAAACTCCCCAGAAACCCCAGGATTGCGATCAGCAACAAATCTACCATAAAAAAAGTTCCGAGTTCTGAGTCCTGAGTGTCCGAATAAGGATGTTGAAGAAGTAATAAGAAATTTTTTCTTTTCTTCTTTACTCAGTACTCAACACTCCTCTAGTGCGGAACTGTAAGTGAAGTTGCGATCGCTGTCAAAAGACAAACCGTCAAACTTGATGTTTTCTCAAGGCTGAATTCTGACGACTGACGCCTTTATTCTGTTCGATAAATTAATTTTACTTATAAAAAACCGTAAAAAAATAATACGAAATAATCTTTTTTGAGATATTTTATGTTTTTATTTCCTAAGAATTACCACTAGCGATCGCTACATTGATAATGTTGTACCGAAAGCCAATAAACAAGTTACAAAAATTCATCCAAAAACAAAGTTATTTGCATATAGGGGTTTTCCTGGCAACTCTCTTGAGCATTATATTGTTCAGTTGGGTAGCACTCTCGCAGCAACCAGTTACCCTCAATCTGTTAATGACTGCCCCTGATGCCCAACCTTGGAGGCAGGGTTTGATTAGAGACTTTGAGGCTGAGAACCCAGGTATTCGCATTAACTTGGTTGAAGGGCCCAATGCCACAAATTTGCTCGAAGACCTGTATACCTCATCTTTTATCTTAGGTGAATCCCCTTATGACCTGATCAATATGGATGTGATCTGGACATCCAAGTTTGCTGCTGCTGGATGGTTGCTACCTTTAGGCGATCGCATTTCTAAAGAAGAGTTGGCAGCATTTTCATCACAGGATGTAGAAGGGGGACGTTACCAAAACCAGCTGTACCGCATTCCAGTGCGTTCCGACGTGGGAATGCTCTATTACCGGGAAGATTTAATCAAACAAGCAGGATTGAAGCCGCCAGAAACCTTTGATGATTTGATCCGAATTTCCCAAGTTTTGCAGAAGAAAAACCAGGTAAATTGGGGCTATCTTTGGCAAGGTCGACAATATGAAGGACTCGTGGCGATGTTTGCAGAAGTCCTCGATGGCTTTGGTGGCTTCTGGGTTAATCCCAAGACGCTCGAAGTTGGACTAGATCGACCAGAAACATTACAAGCCATTGAGTTTCTACGTAGTACCGTTAAAGAAGGCGTTTCTCCTCCTGGAGTCACGACCTACCAAGAAGAAGACACCCGACGCTTGTTTCAAAGTGGTCAAGTAGCGTTTTTACGCAGTTGGCCCTATGCGTGGCCTTTAGCCCAAGCAGAAAATTCGCCAATCCGGGGCAAAATAGCGATTAAACCGATGGTTCATGCTCCGGGTAAGACGGGAGCGGCTTGTTTAGGGGGCTGGGGTTTAGGGATTGCGAAATCCTCTCAACATCCTGAAGAAGCTTGGAAAGCAATTCAGTATTTTACCAGTCGGGAAGCACAGCGCCGATTCATTTTCAGTGCAGGCTATGTACCCAGTCGCCGGGAATTGTTTACAGATCCAGAGATTGTTGCTAAATATCCCCACTATCCACAGTTATTGAAGGTCGTGGATAATGCCGTTTTACGTCCACCGATCGCGCAATATGCTCAGACATCAGATATTTTGCAGCGTTATCTCAGCGCCGCCTTATCCGGTCGGATGAATTCGGAACGAGCAATGCAAGCTGCTGCTGCCGAAACGCGCCGATTGTTGGGGGCAGGGAGCAGGGGAAAGTAAGTCAAAAGCTAAAAGTAAAAAGTAAAAAGAAAAGAATTAAGATTTCATCAGTTCTATGCTTGCCCTTTAACTTTTGACTTTTAACCCATGAAAGGCAATGGATTCTCCAGTTTTTCGGTGCTTGTTGTCAAAAATATTATCTTCTTTCTTAACTAACCTGCAGAATGTGGGTTCTTAGCCAATTTCATCTGTAATGCCAATTGCTAATTAAGATCAACAGTAGAAACACCCATTTATCCGGGAGTAACGAACGTGGCAATTATTATTCAAGGCACCCCTGGAAACGACTATTTAACTGCGATTCAAGGAAACAATCAAATAAATGGCTATGAAGGCAATGACACTCTAATAGGTGGGTCGGGTAACGACTACTTAGTTGGAGGAGGTGGTAATGACATTCTCACTGGTGGTACTGGTAGAGATACCTTTGTCGTGAATTACTCAGGTGGCGGTATTGATACAATTACAGACTTCTCAGTTTATGACGATTTTCTTGAAATTATTCCCCCTTCTATCTCTTCTATCTCTCCTATTTTCAGGATTACTAAATTTACTAAGTATACAACTGATGCTTTAGGATCAACAAGAGTTTCGAGTGAGAGTATGAGACTTACTGCTTTTATAACTAAACCTAAAGATGAACCTGATGAACTTAGTGCAATAGTTGGTCGGGGTATAAGATTTCCTAATTATTTAAGTTATAACGAAAACACTGGTGCTCTATATTATCTTAGTCAGCAGTTAGCTTGGCTACCTCCTAACCTTCACTTTGCTAACGATTTAAGCGAATCGTGATTCATTTTTCCAGAATGATTCCCTTGTACTAAGCGGCTCTATCCCTGCTTTTATGCAACTTAAATGCTCATTAGTTTAGGACTTATGCAGTGACAGAAAAGCCAAAATAGCAGGTATGGTTTTCAAGGGTTCTAATTAGATTTTTCAATTACCTTTTTGCAATGCCTGTCTTGAAAAGTTCAGTTGCCTTTGGCGTTGCCGCAGGCATCAGCAAGAACAGCAGCTCCAACTTTTCGCTGTGGTTTTTGCTAGTTAACGCAAGCAATAAATGGTGATTTGCAAAAGGCTGAAACGACATATTTAGGTTGATATACAGGATGATTCTTTGATAAAGTGCGTAAGTCCTAAAATTCATCCAGTCACTACTGTCACAACAGCGGATTAGTAATCAAAAACCTAACCTTCCAGCAGAGTTACCTGGAGAGGGGTAGGGACAAAGGTTCGCACAAGCATTATTAAGGTGGTGTTCTATTTTGCAATGAAGTAACTTTCAAGGGTTAGGAGACAAGTTCTGTGAGTTTAAGAAACTGGTTTGGTCACGGTTGTGACTTAGGGTTATTGGGCTTGGTGATTCTAGTGGGTGCGATTGGAATACAAGGAGGCAGCACATCCGCTCAGGTGACTCCTGATCCCTCTGTGGGAACTTATGTAAAGCGAATCGACGACACAACCTTGGATATTACAGGGGGTACAACCGTTGGCAATACAAATTTATTCCATAGTTTCAGCAACTTTAGTGTTAAACCTGATGAGGTAGTCAGTTTCCGTAACGTCGGTACTATCAACAATATTTTGGTGCGAGTTACAGGAGGAAACCCCTCTGACATCCAGGGAACACTTCAAGCTGAAGGTAAAGCTAATCTCTTTTTAATAAATCCCAACGGCATCATATTTGGAGGAAATTCCCAATTAATTATTGGCGGTTCATTTATCGCAACAACAGCCAGTGCGATCCGGTTTCCAGGTGGTGGAGAATTTTCTATGACTTCACTCGTCAATCCGCTTAACCCCTTGCTGAGAGTGAATCCTTCTGCATTTCTATTCAATCAAATTCTATCTCAGCCTATTAAGTCGATTCAAGTCAATGAAGCAACTCTATCCGTTCCTGAGAGTCAGAGTTTAGTGCTATTGGGAGGCGATGTGAATTTAGAAGGAACGAGACTGGTCGCTCCAGATGGTCGAGTCGAATTAGGAGGATTGGCAGGAGTAGGAACGGTAGGGTTGAACATTGATAACAACAATTTCCGCTTAAGTTTTCCTGATAGTGTAGCGCGAGCAGATGTATCTCTTACGAATCATGCAGCAGTAGATGCTAGTGGTGAAGGCGGTGGTGCTATCCAGGTACAAGGCAGGCGCGTTACACTCGCCGATGGTTCATATATTGCGGTTGATACCCTAGTCTCAAAATCGGGAGGAGCATTAGTGGTGAACGCATCGGAGTCAGTAGAACTCTTGGGAGGAAGCAGGCTGTCGACCGAGACAACAAGCTCTGGAAATGCCGGAGAATTAAGGATTGAAACTGGGCGGTTGATTATTCAAGATGGGGCGCAGGTTTCAGCTTCCACTTATAAAGAATCTATAGGAGGGGGAGGAAGTTTGTCTGTCAACGCAAGGGACTCTATCCAACTCATTGGAACTTCGCCAGAAAATAATCCCAGTGGCTTGTTTACTGTAACACAAGGCGCTGGAAATGCCGGAGAATTGAAGATTGAAACTGGGCAGTTGATTATTCAAGATGGGGCGCAGGTTTCAGCTTCCACTTATAAAGAATCTATA
>NZ_JAVRBM010000006.1:131524-203550 GCF_034531255.1 Nostoc sp. ChiQUE01b
GGAGGGGGAGGAAGTTTGTCTGTCAACGCAAGGAACTCTATCCAACTCATTGGAACTTCGCCGTCAGATAATCCCAGTGGCTTGTTTACGATAACACAAGGCGCTGGAAATGCCGGAGAATTAAGGATTGAAACTGGGCAATTGATTGTTCAGAATGGAGCAAGAATTTCAGCTTCCACTTCTGGTGAGTCTACTGGAAATGGGGGAAGCATCATAGTTAAGGCTGAAGAATTAAATGTCTTAAGAGGTGACATAACTGTGAGCAGTCAAGGCACAAAAAAGGCAGGTGATTTGGAAATCACTGCTCGTTCTATCAAATTGGATAATCAAGGTAGGCTCATTGGGCAAGCTAACTCCGGTGATGGTGGCAATATTACGCTGAACTTGCAAGACTTATTGCTACTGCGCCCCAAGAGTGAAATTTCTACTTCAGCAGGCACTAAAGGGGCTGGTGGAAACGGAGGTTATATCACCATCAATGTCCCTCATGGCTTCATCGTCGCTAAACCAAATGAAAACAGCGACATCACCGCCAATGCCTACAATGGTAAAGGGGGAACAGTCACAATCAAGGCTACTAAAATTTTTGGAATTGCGTCACTAACTAGCGAAGACCTTAAAAGGTTGCGCCCTACTGATTTAGACCCGCTTAAACTTCAGACAAATGATATTACGGCAATTTCTCAAATAAGACCTAATTTAAGCGGCATTGTAGAAATTAACACGCTTGATGTTGACCCCTATCGAGGATTATTAATTAACTTACCAGCCGTACCAGTTGATACTCAAGTGTCGCAAGTCTGTCAAGGGCGCACAGCACAAAATAAAAGCAGTTTTACAATCACTGGACGTGGCGGTTTACCCCGCAATCCCTATGACCTTCTTTCTCCTAATGCAGTTTTGGCAGATTGGGTAACTCTCGATCCAAGGGGTGAAAACCCCGTTAGTACAGATGTTTCTACTCAGGCAACTAACCCGACACCAGCGCCGATTGTGGAAGCGCAAGGGTGGGTGAGAAATGCAAAAGGAGAGATTGTACTAACGGCTTATGCGCCTACAACCACGCTTCATAGTTCGTGGCAGAAACCAGCTAATTGCCGTAGCGATTTTTAGATCGCCTGTCAGAGATATTATCTACTATGTTGAGCTAACGTGCGGAATGTCGGTTTTAACTTCATCTTGGGAGCAAGGGGAGCAGGGGGAGAAGAATTAATAGCCAGTTCCCAGTGACAAATGACAAAGCGCAAAGTCAAGCCAGTCGCAAGGGAAAAGGTTTCCCGACTTGGGCGTTAGCGTTCGCGCAGCGTCTCGTAGAGAAGCGGTAGCGACGCAGGAGCGTCACTGGCGTTGAGCGGAGGTTTCCGACGCTCGCGGACTCGCTCTAAGCGTTCGCGTAGCGTCTCGAAGAGAAGCCATGCCGTTGGCGAAGCCTCTCGTTCGCGTTAGCGTCTCTGAAAGAGAAGAGAAGGCTTTACGCTGCGCTATCTGTTGGCGCAGCCCGCCGCAGGCATCTGAACTTTGTAAGAGAGGACAAATGACAAATGACAAATTTACATACACTCAGAAATCGAGAACAACAGACAGCCTGGATCTTACTAACACCCTCATTGCTGCTGTTGTTGTTTGTATTTGCCTACCCGATTTTACGAGCATTTTGGTTAAGCGTATTTACTAGAAATTTGGGAACAGAGCTACAACCTGTATTCTCTGGTTTGGAGAATTATCTGCGGATGGCGGGTGATGGTCGTTTTTGGCAGAGTTTGTGGGCGACAACCGTATTCACAACTGCATCAGTAATCTCAGAACTACTGCTAGGACTGGGGATTGCCTTAGTTCTCAATCAGGCGTTTTTTGGGCGGGGCATAGTGCGTACAACTGCAATTATCCCTTGGGCTTTGCCTACTGCTTTGATTGGTCTGGCGTGGTCTTGGATTTTTAACGACCAGTTTGGGGTTGTGAACGATATTTTGCTGCGGTTGGGGCTGATTAAGACTGGGATTAATTGGTTAGGAGATCCAACGCTGGCGATGATAGCAGTGGTTTTTGCTGATGTTTGGAAAACTACGCCGTTTATCAGTATTCTGTTGCTAGCTGGGTTGCAGTCGATATCACAAGACCTCTATGAAGCTTACTCGGTCGATGGGGCAACTGCTTGGCAAAGCTTCCGCAATATTACCCTGCCATTGCTGCTGCCACAAATCTTAATTGCAGTGCTATTTCGGTTTGCTCAAGCTTTCGGGATTTTTGACTTGGTTGCTGTGATGACTGGGGGTGGTCCTGGTGGCGCTACGGAAGTGGTGTCATTGTATATTTATTCTACGGTGATGCGCTACTTAGATTTTGGTTATGGAGCAGCCCTGGTAGTGGTGACATTTTTAATATTGATTGCGGCGGTGGCGATCGCTAGTTTCTTGCTTAACAAATACCGTGCCAAAACATCAGGAACCATTTAAGCCATGAGTCTAACTCCACAAGCAGTTCCAACGACTCCAAGACGAACAGGGGGAACCAAGTTTTCTCTGAAAAAAATCTTGCTACCCATCATAGTTGTATTAATAGTGCTATTTAGCCTAGCGCCAGCTCTATGGCAATTGCTGACCTCGTTTAAAGTGAATGAGGATATTGCTGCCGTTCCGACTGTCTATTTCCCCACACGATTCACTTTCAATCACTACATTGAGTTATTCACCCGTCGTCCATTTTGGCGCTACATCTTCAACAGTGCCTTTGTGTCGATTACTTCTACAGCTGTAGCTTTAGCGATCGGCGCACCTGCGGCTTATGCTCTGGCACGGTTACGCCCTTGGGGTGAAAAAGTTATCCTCGGCAGCATTCTGATTGTTACCTTATTTCCTGGAATTCTGTTGTTCTTAGGACTGTTAGAAATTATCCAAGCGCTGAAATTGGGCAATAATTATCTGGCGCTGATCATACCATATACTGCGATCAATTTACCGTTAACAATTTTGGTGCTGAGAAGCTTTTTTGAACAATTGCCAAAGGATTTGGAAGATTCTGCTAGGGTCGATGGCTACAATACCTTTCAACTACTATGGCAAATCGTGCTACCCATGACCCTTCCCGCCTTAGTGACTACTGGAATCCTCACCTTTATTTTTGCTTGGAACGAGTTTATTTTCGCTCTGACGTTTATGACCCGTGAAGAGTTGAAGACAATTCCCGTTGCTGCGGCTCAGTTGGGTGGTGCGACAATATATGAAATTCCCTATGGCCCGATCGCTGCTGCTACTGTCATCGGGACATTACCCCTGATTTTACTAGTTTTGTTTTTCCAGCGCCGGATTGTCCAAGGTCTTACCGCTGGTGCCGTCAAAGGATAAGCGGATAGGAGAACAAGGAGGACAAGGGGACAAAGAAGAATAACTAATGACTAATGACCAATGACCAATGACAAATGACAAATGAAAAATGGCTAAACTCGAACTTAAAAACTTGAATAAAACCTACAATCCTAAAGTCGTCCCTGTCAAAGACGTTAGCTTAACTGTAGATAACCATGAGTTTCTCACTTTACTTGGCCCTTCTGGCTGTGGCAAATCCACCGTCCTACGCATGATTGCGGGTCTTGAGGAACCGACTCGCGGTCAGATCGAGATCGGGGATGTAGATGTCACCTATAAACGAGCAGCCGATCGCAATATTGCAATGGTATTTCAAAGCTATGCACTCTATCCGCACATGACGGTGTACGAAAACCTCGCTTCTGGACTGAAGCTGAAAAAAGTACCACCTACAGAAATTAAACAGCGAGTGGCAGAAGTGGCAGAAGTTTTAGGATTAGCAGAGTTAATGAACCGCAAGCCTGGTCAAATGTCTGGAGGTCAACGGCAACGCGTGGCTGTCGGTCGTGCTTTGGTGCGTCATGCCGATGTCTACCTGCTGGATGAACCTTTAAGTAACCTGGATGCACTGCTGCGAGAACGAGTCCGAGCCGATATCAAGCAAATTTTTGCAGCCCAAAAAGTGCCAGTTGTCTACGTTACCCACGACCAAACCGAAGCGATGACGCTCTCCACGAAAGTTGCATTGCTCAACGATGGCTATGTCCAGCAACTTGACCCGCCTGACCGTATCTATAACCATCCAGCTAATCTATTTGTGGCTGGATTTGTTGGTAGTCCACAAATGAATTTGCTGACTTTACCTTGTAAGGGACAATATGCGATCGTGGGTAACTTTCAAGTGCTTCTCCCAGATATACCAACTGTACCACCGCAGATTGTTCTGGGAATTCGCCCAGAAGATGTCCGCATTGCTCAACCAGGTGATACCCAGACTATTCAAGGGCGAGTATTTTTAGTCGAAAACTTGGGTATGCACTATTTGGTAAGTGTCAAGATTGAGGGTTCACAAACCGAAGCGATTACGGTACGTGCTTTGTTGCCAACAGATCAAAATTGGAGTGACGAGGATATTACATTAGCATTGCCCCCTGAAGATATTCACTGGTTTGATGTGCAATCTGGCCATGCTCTTGTTAAAAGACAAATGTTAGATGTCAGGAGCTAAGGCAAGAGACACGATGAATCGCCGTCTCTACAATAATCACTGTCTGTTCGCTTATTTCGATCTGACTTTTTAAATTACTGACGACAGAATTGGTGTTTCAGCCTTTCCCAGAATAGCGTCGGCGCAGCACGTCATAGACATCGCCACTTAGTAGTTCATTATAACTATAAATTTCAAATAAAAAGGGAAATGAAAAATTGTCTACGAAAGTTGAAACTATTATCAGATATAGGTTTTATTAAATTCGAGTGAATGTAAAACTGAGGTTTACCATTTTGAATGCCAACTTTTAAGCCATAATCAACTGTCTTACCAAAATGAAGTTGAAAGGGAAGGTGACGGGCAGAACACAAACAAAAAGATAGGAAAGGTGGGAAAAGCAGGATAATTAATTACTATCAAGAAAGAATAAAATCCTGATATTAATATACTTATGGTAAATATCATACATCAAGACAAATTCATGGCTAATATTAAAATCACAGATTTACAAACTCCAACATTAATAGAGGAACTGGACTATGAGAATTTAGTTGCAGTGGTGGGAGGTCTATCAAAAGGGCTAGAAGCTTTACTAAAAGCAGCAGAAACAAAATTAGAAGACGAAATCAACAAACTTGCTGGAGGATAAAATATTTAGTTCTTCAGTATCTGTTATGCCAAATTATTAATTAAAGCTAATGGCGGTGCGATTAAAGAAAAAATCAAAGAAGCCTTAGCTTTATTAGCTTAAAAATAACCTGTTACCAGTGTTTATTAAACCCGTTACCAAGTTTAGCATTACTTAGTAACGGGTTTATTTTCATAAAGAGCGATCATAGGGAACTCATGAATTGATCCTCTTGTCCTCCCCAAGGTTGATTTGCGCTACCCTAAGTCAGGAAGCCAAGGATAAATCAGATGAGAAAATGGATTTGGCTGATGCTGTTGGTGCTGATGACAGTTGCCGTGTTGGGTAGCAGAGGTAGCACGTTTTTTGAACAACGTCCCTCACCGACAATTGTTGAGCGGATTCCAGTGAAAACACCCGAACCACAGCCAGAGTCAAGGGAAGTTTACATTGCCCCGCAAGTGTCTACTGACAAGCTATTAACCCATATCCAAAAGTTGAATTTTCAGCGCTACACCACAAAAGAGCGATCGCTTAGTCGCACTTATATTACAACGGAACTGAAAAAAGTCGGCTGGAAACCTAAATTAGAAAAGTTCTCCGATGGTGTGAATATTTTTGCCGAACGCCCAGGAACTAACAAAGCCGCTAAAGCAATTCTTGTAGCAGCGCATTACGATACTGTTGCCTCTTCCCCTGGTGCCGATGATAATGCCAGTGGTGTAGCCGTAGTGCTGGAAATAGCCCGGTTACTTGGTTCCCATTCCACACCACGGACGTTACAGCTAGCTTTTTTTGACCAAGAGGAAGCAGGACTTTTGGGTAGTCAGGCTTTTGTAAGCAAGACAGCACGTTTGCAAAACTTGGGCGGAGCGATCGTTATGGATATGGTAGGTTACGCTTGTTACACTACTGGCTGTCAGAAATACCCTACCGGATTACCTGTTACGTCACCTAGCGACAAGGGCGACTTTTTGGCAGTAATCGGTGATACAGAGCATTTATCTTTACTGAATGCCTTTCAAAACTCACAGAACATCCCCTCAATCGCGCTGAATCAACAAAAATCAAATCTGCCAGCAGTCCTAACACTACCAATTCCTTTTAAAGGTTTACTGACACCAGACACCCTACGCAGCGACCATGCACCGTTTTGGTATCAGGGCGTGGGCGCTGTGCTGGTGACAGATACCGCAAATTTACGCACTCCGCATTATCATAAACCTAGCGATGTACCAGCGACTATCGAGCGATCCTTCTTCACAGGAGCAGCACAAATTGTAGTTAATGCTACTAGTGCCTTGTTAGAAAAAGACCAGGTTTTGGAAACTCAACCACCAACCTAACTTATGAATTATGAATTATCTTGACCAAAGGAAATTGCGAATTATTAATTGTTAATTGGCTAATTACGGGGTACAAGCCCCCACCAAATGCAACGATATTGGTGGTCAACAAGAAAGTGGCGGGTTTCAAGCCCCCACTAATTGTCTTAATTGCGAATTGCGAATTGCGAATTGCGAATTGGAGTTGACTGGCTTTTGGTTCAGGGAAAGTCAACGTCCAATTATTTTTATCATTGACCTGAGAATATAAACCTTGGAGAATGAGCCGGAGAGTTTTTCGAGTTCTAATAGGCTTCTTTACCAGATAAGTTCCTGGTTGAGCAAAGATATCATCAAAGTTTTGTTTATAACCAAATTGTTTTGAACAGTAACTACCAGCACCTTGGACTGTTAACACAAAAAATGGAGCTTGTTTGTATTCATCAGGAATCATAAAGATTCCATATACATGGTGACGACCACGCCACGGCTGAACAATAACTTTACTAGCATGTACTTGGAATTTTGTAGTTTTTGATGCGATAAAAGCCTCAAAATTGCAATCAGAATCATTCACAGGCCACCACAGTGTAATAATACTTAGGGAGAGCAGCAAAATTAAAATATATGGGAGTCTGCGACGCATAAAGCCAAGAAAAATTGTTGATGCGGCTGGTAGAATTTGATGAGTAATGATAGTGCAGCTACAGCAGTCAGACTATTCACCTGCAACACCTCTGCAAAACGTTTTAAAGGGCAAAGACAAAACATTAAGCAGTCGGTTTAATTTTCCTGTTAAAAAAAATTGCAGATTGTAGATGCGTAGTTTACCGCCGCAGGCATCGCTTCCCCTGTTCTTAGTAGCTCCGTTACAGTCTTAAACCTAGCTGAGAAACAATCAAGCTTTTGTGGCTGTTAACACTGATTTATGCTCAAATTTTTAGCTGTGATGAATTCTACAATTCGTTACTTTTGTTATGCTTGTAATGTGGCTCTGTTTTCATCAGCAGATGCTTTGAGGAGATTGCAGCCACACCGATAGCGTAGTGTTAGCGACGCAGGAGCGTCATAGCTCGTCGTAGACATCGCTATCAAGTTAAGAAAAAATTTACTTTTATTTCTAAGCAACTAATAGGGTAGTCAAATACACAAATATCCGTTATATTCCCGTAAGTAACAATTGGTATAAAAGTTTATGGGAAAAAGTTGGAGAAGTCTTAAGACAGTTGCGGGTTTCTTTAGCGCGATCGCACTTACACAGTTTGGGGCAAATACTTCGGCCATTGCTGCTGACACGGTTGTTGTGCGTTTGGGTTTATTTACAGAATCCATCTCCCTTGCTGAGTTGCAAAAGTCTGTAAAAACAGGGAGATTGCCTGGGAGTTTAAACTCTTTATCTGAAGAACAACGCCGCTTCTTCTTAGGGGCGCTGGGTATGAATATACCGATGAATGTTGTCACACTTGATAGGTTAATTAATACCCAGATTGGTACAACTATTCTCAATGATTTCGCTACAGCCTTAGCCCGAAAGGACAAAGCTGGGGTACAAGCACTGAGAGCAGGATTAATATTAGGTTCTACTGCACCGCAAGGTCTTTCTATACTAAGTTTTATTGCTGCTTATCCCAGTAAACGCTTAGAAATTGATTTGCCAAAGGCTTGGGTTGTTGCAGGGAATTTAAATACAGCTTTTTGGCGTACCCAGCAATTCATGTTAGCGATTGCTCCCCAACTCGACCCGATAAAAGCACATCCGAGAACACCGCAGATTGCTTTTCCTTTTGACCCCAGCCAACCAGGAAACGCTCAAGTAAAAATACTCAACTTAAGCCTGAACGATCAAAAGCGCGATGCCTACGGCGGGCTACGCCAACGCAAAATCCCAGTTGATATTTACTGGTCAACTGCTGCAACTCCTGACAAACCCGTAATTGTCTTTTCTCACGGCTTCGGATCAGTCCGCACAGACTTGCGTTACCTAGCAGAACATTTAGCATCCCACGGTTATGTAGTAGCAGCTTTAGAACATCCCGGTAGTAATGCCGCAAATGTTAACCTAACATTACAAGGCAAAATCAGACTCATGAAGCCTCAGGAGTTTTTGTATCGCCCTCAAGATATTAGTTTTGTCCTGGACGAATTAGAAAAGCTCAACCAAACAGCTAATCATCCCCTACAAAGGAAACTTGCAACCACAAATGCGATGGTTGTTGGCTATTCTTTTGGTGGTGCTACAGCTTTAGCACTCGCTGGAGCCGAGTTACAACTAGAACATCTCAAACAACGTTGCAAAAAGAACCTGACTATCTTAAGTCTGGGAGAAAATATCCAGTGCATCGCTGAAGAACTACCAGAAAATAGTTATCAACTACGAGATCCCAGAATCAAACAAGCGATCGCTCTCAATCCGACAACTTCTCTGATTTTTGGCGAAACTGGGTTAACTAAGATACAAGTTCCTACCATAGTGTTAGCAGGTTCCGCCGATAAAACCACCCCAGCTTTAACTGAACAGATTGTGGGATTTGACAAAATCCCATCCCCAAAATCGCTAGTTGGTATAATTGGGGCTACTCATCTAAGTGTAAAAGACCCCAGCACTACATTAGATCAGATCGGACAACCAAATACACCAATTAGTGGCGGTGAAGTTGTCGGTGAACAAGCAGCAGATGTTCGCAAGTACGTTAAAGCTCTAACCTTGGCCTTTGCTGCACAGATGACTCCAGAAGCTAAAAACTATGCTATCTTCCTGACACCAGACTATGCCCAGTTTGCTTCAACTGCCGCATTTCCATTTCGTCTAATTACGCAGATTCCTCCTGATGCTATGGCAGTGGTGAAAGAATTTGTTGAGAAATAAAGGACTTCTAATTAAACAAATATAGGACTTACGTATCATACATATTGACTATACTAATTTTGGGCTTTTGAGCCATTTCTAATACCCAGAATCGGAAATATGCAACAAAGTCAAGGTTGCAATCAGCACCTGAAATATAAATTTGACTTATGCATATTATGGTTAATTAGTATAGTACATAAGTCCTAAAATATTTAATTTTGTGAGTAGCTTACTTAAGAATAGGGATATAGGGAACGGTAGAAGTCGCCGCTCATTCTTACTCTACTGATATTCGCTGCAAATACCTGACTTTGAGATCAACCAATCGAAAATACAGTACTTTTCATCTAAGTGAAGTAACTACCCCACCCGCCCTATTAGGCATCCTCTCCAATCTATTTGGAAGAGTGTACTTTATAAATTTGTAATCCGCTGTAAGTAATGTACAGCTTATAAAATTGACCTTATACCAAATTCTATATAATTTTTTATTTGCTAAAGGTATATTACCTTGATAGTAGCCGTAAAATTGCTGTTAAATCTACATCAAATTTTTACAGTAGAAATAACTACTTAGACATAAAATTTATAATGTATTCATAAAAATAACAAAAGCTTAAGAGTGTAAAAAACTAGGAACACATGCCGAATAATGATGATACATATGTATCCTATCAGAATCGTAAATTGTTTTGGAAAAAATATATCAATTAATTGTATATTGTGTTACAGAATGTAGCACAATATACATCTGTATTGTAAAACTAATTTGGGATTCAGAATTAAACAATTATTCCATTTCAGTCAAGCTTATGCAACTCTATACAACTCGTGAAATCGAACAACTGCAAGAACACGAAGACCTTTCTGCCTTAATTGAAATTATGCAGTGGGTAAAAAACTTTTTAGGAAGGTCTCATCCTGATTTAGGTAGACCGGGCGTAGTTTGCCCTTTTGTACCTTACTCTCTCAAATCAAACAGTATTCGTCTAGCAGTTATTCACACAAAAGATTTGTATCCAGAACAATTAGAAGAGGTTGTTGGACGCTACCGAGATATATTTCTGCAAATAGATATTGAAGAGCGAAAAATAGCAATTAATAAAGCTTTTTTACTTATATTTCCTGACATCCATATAGAAGATGCTCCTAAAGTAATAGATAGTGTCCAACAAAAACTTAAACCTTTGTTTGTTGAGTCAGGATTGATGATAGGAGAATTTCATAAACGGAATGAAAGTCCTGGTCTGCACAATCCAAATTTTCGCCCACTTCGTAGTCCTATCCCCTTATTAGCTATCCGGTTCATGGTTGAAGCTGACCTTCCCTTTCTTCAAAATCCTACCGATCCCCACTTACGTATTCGGTATTTGGAAGCTTACTTAAAGTATTTTGATCGTAAATTTACAGATGAAACAAAGTTTAAAACTGCTCGTCAAGCATTGGCTATAGCAAAAGAACAAATTAAACAAGAAAATTTGGTGAGTTCTTGTATATAACAAATGTTTGAATTCATGGCTAGTAATTGAGCATGGGGTATGGAGGATTAAAAGTCTTTCCAATTCACTGCACCTTGAAATAAGTGGGATAAAAATGACGAACTTACTGCTAGTTGCAATCGCTTAGTGCAGATAGGATCAAATCGTCGTCAGGATGTAAATTATCGTACTACATTAAAAGCGATCGCTAATTATCAATTAGTCAATATCAATATTTCAACAACTTCACTCTGGTTTGCAATACTTGCACACACATTTTTGTGAAGAGATTTAGGATTGCTATATTATTTATGATAGAAAAAATAAATAATTTGGTAAATAAAATGGCGAAAGAAATAGAGCGGAAATATTTAGTCAGAGGAGATAGCTGGAGAGGATTAGCTGAAGGTAGTGTATATCGTCAAGGATACATTGCTACACAAGACAAAGCGACTGTACGTATACGTATAGTAGGCGAAAAAAGTTATTTGACCATTAAAGGCCCCAATATTAAATATTCCAGATTAGAGTTTGAGTATTCTATTCCTGTTAAAGATGCTCAAGAAATACTTGAGACATTATGTGAACGTCCCTTTATAGAAAAAATCAGATATAAAATAGAGTCGGCTGGTTTGATTTGGGAAATAGATGAGTTTGATGGTGTTAATAAAGGACTGATATTAGCAGAAGTTGAACTCAGTGATGAAAATCAGCAAATTGAATTACCAAGCTGGATTGGACAAGAAGTTTCTGATGACTCCAGATATTTCAACAGCAATTTAGTAAAATACCCTTTTTCACAATGGTAATAGCTGAAATATTAAGAACATCCCAATTTTGCGAAAATACCTAACTCACAGAATTTGCAACTACACAAACGTAGACCAAGCTTTTCTGCAGGATATGCCGCTTCTGTCACTCTCCGAAAACAAAGATTTTAACTGTTTCTTGACAACAGGATGCTTATTTCGTTGGGTAATTTATTCCTTGGAAGTCTCATTAGGAAATATCTTATCTACGGACGTGTAATTACTTAATCAATAAATCAAGAAAGTATAAAAAATCTAGTATATTTTCGCCTATCAATTCAGCATTAGCCTTAATAGGATGTAGCAGAATACATATCACTCACCAGATTAACAGGTGAGTTCTGAGCTAAATGACTATTAACAAACCTTTGCTAATCAAGCAACCGGAAGTTGGACAGCTCATCGGTGAACTCTGTGGCATAACTGGTCTTACCCAAGAACAGTTTGCAGCATCTTTAGGTATAACTTATTCGACGGTAAAACGTTGGGAAAAAGGACATGCCAAGCCTTCATCTCTAGCTATGCAAAAGATTGAGGGGATGTTAGAGCAGATGGGTGAGCTGAAGCAGAAAGTGTCGGTGAAATATTTGTCGAATTAGAAAGCAGCTGAGAGACAAATTAATTGAAGTTACTTTCTCCCAATTAACAGGTTATCGCTACGACATAACCACAAACAACTCAATTCTAATTTTACCGATGTTTGCAGATATGCATATTTTGCGGATTACTCAACCTTTGAGTTTGAGTTTACCGAGCTGATATTTTTTTCACTTTTGAAGGCGAATTTAGGTTAAAAACGCGCAAAAATCCCCAAAATTTTTTTTCTTAATTTTCTTAATTGAGCGCCAATATTTTTCAGTCAACTTTATCTTAACTATACAATGTTTGATTATTCTACCCCCGCTTTAGCTACATATCTTAATATTTATTCGCCAAGAGCAGCTTGCACTAATGGCAGCAAAGTTGCGGTCATCAATACTGAAGGTGTATGGGAAGTAGAAGGTAATGGGACGAAAAAACTAATTCCAAACTCTAATTACGATGCTCGTGACATTGTAGCAATTGACGGCAAAACTTATATCTTAGCTGTTCCAACAGGACTAGTAAAAATAAAAACTGACGGAACTAGGCAAAAAATAGTTAGCAATACAGCTAATCCAAAAACACGGGTAAAATTTTTGCAAAATTGGATTATTTACCAGTCTGCAAACACTCTATCAATTTATGACAAAAACCTCAACTTTAAAGCCAAACAGAGTTATGGCGTAACTGAGGTAATGGATTTTGAGTATAAAAACGGGTATCTCTACACTAGTGGCTACCAGCAACAAAAGAGGTTAGGTATTCCCGTCCAGATCGCTTTTCTTTACCGGATGGTTTTCGACGGAGCAAAAATATTTGCTTTGGCAAATTTAGCAGGAAATAACCAAGGCAAGCTTTGGGGCTACAATTCTGCCGATCTTGCTCACGATATGGCAGACACAAGACTTAACCGATTACATATTTTTGAAGACAAGCTTTATGTCCTGGGTTCAGTTTATGGGGGTAACTCAATCTACAGGTGGAATGGCAAAGACTTATTAACAAAGACTTTGATCACCACAGACAGCTATACTAATGCTGCACAAACCCGTGATGAAACAAAGGTATATATAGGAACTGTTAATCTAACTAATTTTACTGTCGAGCGTGGCCAGCTAAGTGTTCCAAGAAAACCTGTAACTGCGGGGATGGGAGATGGTAGTAGCAATTTCCCTAAAACTATTTACTCAGATGGCAGTAAAATTTTTCTGGGTTCCTCTGCTGCTTATGCGATCGCCAATAGAGATAATCAAACCTTCATGGGTAAACCCATCTCGGCTTACCGTGGAGATGCATCTCTTTTAGTTGTCTCCAAAAACCTAATGACTCGCCACGCTTGGGTAACACCGGGAAATGGTGAAGTCTTGCTATTTACTGATAAGTTTGCAGTAATCAAAACAGATAATAAAATAAATGACTTGGCTACAAATTTAGGAACTGCTCAAAAATTACCAACAAATACTTATTTCGTTAAGTTTTAATTGAGCGGGGACTGGGGACTGGTGACTGGGAACTGGGGAAGGTGGGGCCCCTGAAGGGGATAAGGGGTAATGGGGACTGGGGACTGGGAAGAAGGAATAAAGGTGTACTGAGTTTTTTTCACGCAATCAAATATGAGTCCTATATTTATAATATGCATAGCAGGCTTATTAAGCTAAAAGTTTTGCCCTGTCTCATCTAACTCTTATTCGACGCCGGATTTATTATTTTAACCATTGAGGACAAGTATAGTTCTTGTCCTTTACTTTTTTGAGAAAGTTTTCGCTACAGACTGCATTTTATTAAAGAGTAATATCAATAAATTTTAATAGCCTCTTGTTTTTTACCACAATCTATGTAAATCTCATAACTATATACTACGGTAAGTCGGTCGATTTAACGCAGTTTTTAGAAAATTAGGTGGGTTAGCCAATAAACTCAAAATTTAGTGCCAAGTAAACTTTTGAGGAGATGTAATCGTGAGTGTATATAAATCTGAGTCAGGCAATAGTTCGACTTCGCAACTGAATTTAGAGACTGATGTTCTAGTCATAGGTGGTGGCCCATCAGCAACTTGGGCAGTTTGGAATGCTGCTGCTCAAGGGGTAAGAGAGGCAGAGGGGAAGGTGGGGTCCCCTCTGGGGATAAGGGGCAGGGGGCAGGCAAGCCCTTCTCAAGAGCGCAAAGCTTGATCGGAGCATTTTGAGTAGACAAATTGATGATGATGCTCATGCGATCGCCTTTTTTCAACAGATTATTGCCTTCACAGGACGCGATCGCATCGACAATATCCGTAATGAAAAGTTACTTAACGATGCACAAGTTAGAGATTTTCTTAACATTTAACACTTCTGGGCGAATAGTATCTGTATTTTAAAGATAACGAAAGAATGAAGATGACAATTTTGTTACTTCGTCTTTCCTAAATTAGGAGTTACTAAACTTAAAATTGAACATTCGTGGAGGTCAAATCATGTTTTCTGGAAAAATTGAAAAAGAATTATTTGGTGAAGAAATTTGGTCAATTTGGCAAACAACTAAATTACCAGATCATCTACAGTTATTAGCGGATCAAGAACTAGGAAAACGCGATATCTGGGAATTGCAGTCTCAAAAGCCTGAAGATCAGCCTATTTATCCAAATCTCTATGATGACTCTAGTAATTCAACAAATATTTAACAAAAGAGGTAGTTCTTACGTAGGGCAAGAGACCGGAGAAATAGTGCTCTACGCAAGAACTATTATGATACCTACGGCGCTAAATTAGGCGCTGAGAGTAAGGATTTAAGTCTCCCACCAAATTTTGAATTTACTGGGAGACTATAAAGTGGTGGGTCTAAATTCCCCACTAATCGCATTCTGAATTTTGACTTTTGACTTCCCCAAAGGGGCTGACTTCTCTATTTAATTAATGCAAAATCGAATTCATGCTGCAAATCCCTCCCCAATTTCTTTTACCTAGCAAGAGAAGGAATCAAGATTAATGGCACATCTATTTGAACCATTCAAGATTCGTGAAGTTGTTTTTCGCAACCGTATCGCCGTTTCACCGATGTGTCAATATTCCAGTACAAATGGATATGCTAATGATTGGCACGTTATTCATCTAGCTTCTCGCGCAGTTGGCGGTGCAGGTATAGTGTTCACAGAAGCAGCAGCTGTGGAACCGCGTGGACGGATTAGCCCGCAAGATTTGGGAATTTGGTCAGATTCACACATAGAAACTTTAGCCAAGACTGTGGCATTAATTCATAACTTTGGCGCTGTTGCAGGTATTCAACTTGCTCATGCAGGTAGAAAGGCCAGCACTGCTAAACCGAGTAAAGGAGGGAAAGTGCTGGATGAATCTCAGGAAGGTTGGCGTCCCTTGGTTTCGAGTAGTGCGATCGCTTTTAGCCAAGATAGCCCAGTTCCAGAAGCCCTTAGCCTTGAGGGAATTCAAGAAATTATTGACGCCTTTGCTCAAGCTGCCAAACGTTCTCTACAAGCTGGTTTCAAGGTAGTGGAAATCCATGCTGCTCACGGTTATCTACTGCACCAATTTCTCTCGCCTCTTTCTAACCACCGTCAAGATGATTATGGTGGTAGCTTTGAAAATCGGACTCGTCTGCTCAGAGAACTAGTTCAAGCAGTCCGAGAGGTTTGGCCTAAGACACATCCACTTTGGGTACGCATCTGTGCCACCGATTGGGTAGACAATGGCTGGGACATTGAGCAAAGTATTGCTTTAAGCGACAAACTCAAGTCTTTAGGAGTGGATCTCATCGACAATTCATCAGGCGGTATCATACCAGGCGTTAATGTCCCAATTAAACCTGGTTATCAGACTCAGTTTGCCGAACGCATTCGCCGCGAAGCTAATATTTATACAGGAGCCGTGGGCTTAATTACATCTTCTGAACAAGCTGACGAGATTATTCGTACAGAAGTAGCTGATATAGTGCTGTTAGGACGTGAACTGCTCCGCAATCCTTACTGGCCACATCTGGCAGCCAAACAACTTGGACACGATAAACTCTGGCCTGTTCAATACGACCGAGCTTGGTTGTAGGCTTTCTTCGTTCCCATGCTCTGTAGATTGGTGACAACTTAAACCAATTCGCAATTCGCAATTCGCTTTTTCCGTGTTGTAACGGGGATAAAGACAAGCAGCCCAACACTTGCGGCTTGATATAGCAATAGCCAAGGTGGTTAGGACATAACAGATGATAAAACTTAGACACAAAAAGGCTTTTCACCCAGTCCCCAGTCCCTAGTTCCCAGTCCCTTGCTATAGAAGCCGGGGATTTAAACCCCTAGACTTTGTTAAATACTAAAAATCTCGATCACTTCAGGCAACTTAACCGTTTTTATACGCAGATGAATATACTCTTTGCGTATTTTTTATGAAAAAAGATTCATCTTAATGTATATTTCTGCATTCTTTTGGGAATCATAAATCGAGGAAGCATTATAGACCACAACGTATTACTTCCTGAAATATCACGTAACTTTTAAAGGATAATTAATGTCTAAACGCAAATTGCCCAAAGGCCGTAGTGTTAGTTCAGTTGCTCTAGAACCAGAAGTTGCGATCGCAATCCTTGGGTTGTTTTCCGCAGCTGCTGATGGTGAAGGTATTTCTTCCACAGAAGAATATGCTTTGAGTGAATTTCTCGGTCGGGTTGACTTATTTGAAGATTACTCTGAAGAAGACTTTGAAGAATTGACCGAAAAAGTCGTCAGCTTGATTGAAGAAGAAGAACCAGAAGATTTAATCGCCCAGTCTATCGAATCCTTACCCGATAGAGGTTATCGTGAAGCTGCATACATCACAGCTATCTTAGTAGTAGGGATTGACGAAGAAGTACCTGAAAGTGAACAAGATTATATCTCTGAACTTCAAGAAGCCTTAAATATTTCAGACGAACGCGCACAAGAACTTATAGACGCAGTATTTGGAGAAGAAGAAGAGGAAGAAGAGGAGTAATCTTTTTTGACTTGCAACCTCAGTCATCTACCACTTTAATTTGGGGTTGCTAAATTTGGAATTATGAAATAATTTTGTTTGAGTTAAGTTGTTCAGATTCCCGACTTCATGAAGAAGTTGGGAATCTTGCATTTTATCAAGATTAATTCGATAAAGTATTAATAGTTAGAAACTATATCAAGTTCGGGTGATTACTTGTATAGCGTTTCCCAGTCTAATGAAGTACAATGATATTCATAATTGGTTTACCCATTGTTGCTACTGTACCTCACTAGACTGAAAAATGCTATATGTTTTCTAAATAGTAAAGTAAGCAGGAGTATTATGGTTGCAACTGCGATCAAAAAAATCTCAATGGCTGTTGCCAGCTCTGCAATTGTTGCCTTAGTCGCAGGAGGAGTGTCACAGGCCGCAATTATTGTTCCTAATGAAGTAGAAGCTACAGAGGGTAATAGCAACAACAGTTGGCCATTCATCGGAAATTTTCGGGGTCGGTATCAGCAAGTTTTTGGCGCTTCAGAATTTGCATCCCTATCTGAACCTCAACTAATTAGCCAAATTGCCTTTCGTCCTGATAGCGATTTCGGCAGTAGCAATGCTTTCTCATCGACAGTTTCTAGTATCCTAATTAACCTTTCTACGACAAAGAGCGCACCTGATAACTTGAGCAAAACCTTTGCAGATAATGTCGGGGTAGACAACATTACAGTGTTCAGTGGAGCTTTATCACTCTCCAGTGCCGATGAAGGTCCGGTATTTGGCCCGAAAAAGTTTGATATTGTTATCAATTTACAAAATCCATTTTTATACGATCCAACTAAAGGTAACTTATTACTTGATGTGAAAAATTTTGTTGGATCTGATATGATATTTTCGTCTATTCAGTTTGATGCCCAAGAAAATATCAGTATTAGTAATGGAGATTCCGATTCCGTATCGCGTCAATGGAGTTCTGATCCTAACTTTGCTAATGCTGATGGGCTAGACACAATAGGTTTAGTAACAAAATTTACATTTGAATCTGAGGTGGTCTCTGTCCCCGAACCTTCGGCAGCATTGGGTACACTGGCAATTAGTGTTTGGGGGGCGGCAGCATTACTAAAACGCAAACATCATAAGAAAACAACAATCAATTTGTAATAGCTTGAATTCTAAGGTGCTTTGGTTGATACAACCTGCAAATGTTGTAGGTTGTATCAACCAACACAATCATAGGCAAAGAAACAGCATACATTGAAGTCACAAGTAATAAGCTATTCCACATAATAAATTTCTTAGGCGATTACGTCGAGGCTACTCAAAAAAGGGAAAAAAGAAACTTAGTTCCCTCCCCTTTACAAGGGGAGCCACTGCGTTGGGCGGCTCTGCCCGACTTGTACTCCTCCGGGGAAGCAAGCTACGCGCAGCGTCTCCTCTTCTCCCAAAGGGAGAGGCTAGCGCCAAGGGAGAAGCAAGTGGCGTGAGGGTTACGGAAGGGTAAAACCCTAGTTAATCAGCTATTTTAGACTTGTGTGTACACCGTAGCCAATACATCAAGGAGGGTTAGGGAGGGGTATTTTTGTACTTCATTAACTTGCAATCTGCTGTGAAGGTAAAATATCCTTGAGCGATCGCCATTCAACTTTCACATCACGTTATCATCGGATCTTGGGGAATTTCCGTGCATAACTCGATAGCATCTATGACCGCCTCTCACTCCGAAACTCCATCTACCAAGCCCGATGCAAGTACTTTTATTTCTCACCATCAACAGGTGGATCGCAGTAAGCTAAGTCAAATGTACTTGCATTATGTCGAGACAAAGGATAAATATCCTCACGCGGTATTGCTGTATCGGGTAGGAGATTTCTTTGAATGCTATTTCCAAGATGCTGTAAAACTAGCGCAAGAATTGGAATTAGTTCTCACTAGTAAGCAAGCTGGGGAACAGGGACGGGTGGCGATGTCTGGTGTTCCGCATCACGCTTGGGAACGCTATGCAACGATGCTAGTAGAAAAAGGCTACGCAGTAGTAATTTGTGACCAAGTAGAAGATGCTTCTGAAGCTGCTGGGAGATTGGTGCGGCGGGAGGTAACGCGCATCCTGACTCCTGGAACTTTGCTAGAAGAAGGAATGCTTAAATCAAGTCGTAATAATTACTTAGCAGCAGTAGTAATTGCTGCAAATCACTGGGGTTTAGCTTATGCAGACATCTCTACAGGTGAATTTCTTACCACTCAAGGTAGTGATTTAGAACATTTGACACAAGAATTAATGCGCTTGCAACCTTCAGAGGTGTTAGTTCCGACAAATGCGCCTGATTTAGGTAGTTTGCTGCGTCCGGGAGAAACTTCACCACATCTACCGGAGTGTTTGCCACCATCATTTTGTTATAGTTTGCGATCGCAACTTCCCTTTTCTCAAGGAGAAGCTAGACCTAGATTATTGCAGAAATTTAAGGTGCGATCGCTTGAAGGACTCGGTTGCGATCATCTTCCCCTCGCTGTTCGTGCAGCCGGTGGTCTTCTGGAATACCTGGAAGATACTCAAAAAGAAAACCCTGTCACCCTTCAAAGACTCCGCAGCTATACTGTCACTGACTATCTAATTGTTGACAATCAAACCCGCCGTAACCTAGAAATTACCCAAACCGTCCGGGATGGCACTTTTCACGGTTCTCTACTTTGGGCGTTAGATAAAACTAGTACAGCAATGGGTGGGCGGGCTTTGCGGCGGTGGTTGTTGCAACCCCTACTCGATATTAAAGGCATTCGGGCACGGCAAGATACCATCCAAGAATTGATGGAAAATACGCCCCTGCGTCAAGATTTACGACAGTTATTAAGGCAAATTTATGATTTGGAACGCCTCACAGGAAGGGCGGGTTCTGGTACAGCTAATGCTAGAGATTTAGTGGCTTTGGCAGATTCCCTCTCACGCTTACCGGAATTATCCAACTTAGTCCTTGAGACGCGTTCTCCTTTCCTGAAAGCTTTGCAGAAAGTCCCAAGTGTGTTGGAAGAATTGGCACAAAAGTTACACGTACATCTTGTAGAATCACCACCCATCCAAATCAAGGAAGGTGGATTAATTCGTCCCAGTGTAAATCCCCTATTGGATGAAAGGAAGGCGACTGTAGAAGCAGACCAGCAGTGGATTGCCAATTTGGAAGTTGATGAGAGGGCCAAGACAGGAATTTCAACACTGAAGGTAGGATTTAACAAAACCTTTGGTTATTACATCAGTATTTCTCGCACCAAAGCTGACCAAGTACCCGCTAATTATATCCGCAAGCAAACCCTGACCAATGAGGAACGTTATATCACTCCAGATTTGAAAGAACGAGAAGCTAGAATTCTCACAGCGCGAGATGATTTAAATCAGTTGGAATATGAGATTTTTACGGCGTTGCGGGAAGAGGTAGCACAAGAGGCGGAAGTAATTCGCAATTTATCTCGTGCTGTAGCGGCGGCGGATGTGTTGTGTGGTTTGGCTGAGTTGTCCGTACATCAAGGTTACTGTCGTCCCGAAATGTTGCCAGGAAGAGAGATAAACATTGTTGATGGTCGTCATCCGGTAGTGGAACAGTCTTTACCTGCGGGGTTCTTTGTGCCGAATTCAACGCAATTGGGTCAAGAGTCATTAGCAGATGACCAAGGACAAATGACAAATGACAAAGGACAAATGACAAATGACAATCCCGATTTAATTATTCTCACTGGGCCAAACGCCAGTGGCAAAAGTTGTTATTTGCGTCAGGTGGGATTGATTCAGTTAATGGCGCAGATTGGTAGTTTTGTACCCGCGAGGTTTGCTAGATTGGGAATATGCGATCGCATTTTCACCCGTGTCGGTGCAGTAGATGATTTAGCAACTGGTCAATCTACGTTTATGGTGGAGATGAATGAAACCGCAAATATTCTCAACCATGCCACATCTAGGTCGTTGGTATTATTAGATGAAATTGGCCGCGGGACAGCAACATTTGATGGTCTTTCCATCGCTTGGGCGGTGGCAGAATATATAGCAGTGGATATTCGGTCGCGCACAATTTTTGCCACGCATTACCACGAGTTAAATGAACTGGCTAGCATTATACCGAATGTGGCTAACTATCAAGTGACAGTGAAAGAATTACCCGACCAAATTATCTTTTTGCACCAAGTCCAACCAGGAGGTGCTGATAAGTCTTATGGAATTGAAGCGGGAAGACTGGCGGGTTTACCAGCCGTAGTTATTCAACGGGCAAAACAAGTCATGGGGCAAATTGAAAAACACAGTAAGATTGCGATGGGGCTGCAAAATCTCGATGGGTAAGCAAGTTTGTAGTGAGTTAGCGCTAGCTTCTCCCAAAGGGAGAGGCTAGCGCCAAGGAAGTTTCCCCCATGAGCGACTAACTTTTCCGTTGGTTAAGGACTTTAGTCCTTATTTTCTCAGCACTAAAGTCCTTGCTACAAACCGAGGTGTTATCGCTCTTCCATCACTCTCACCAGAGCATAAAACAATAATCCTTAGCACTCTTTAGTAGAGTGTTTTCACTTTTTAACTAGTATTTTTTCGGAATTGCCTTTTTTACATTTGTAGATTTGTGTAAGAATTACGTACATAAATATCAATCTAAAAAATGCACATTAGCATCACGGATGAGTTGAAGAAGCGGTTCCATGCCACCTGTGTCATGCGGGGCAAGAAAATGAGCCAAGTAGTAATTGAGCTAATCGAGCAATGGCTCGAAAGCAACGAGGTTCCCCAAGTTGGTGAGATAAAGAGGTAAGAGGCTAGTACCAAATCGGATGTTCTTACTACTGGTAAAACCATTTAAATGAGAATCTTATCAACTTACATAACTGGGGTTTAGTAAATGGTGCAAACAATCTTAATTTTGGCAGCAAATCCTCAAGGCACAAAACCGTTGCGTTTGGATGAGGAAGTGCGTGAAATTGATGCTGGATTGCAGCGAGCCAAACAGCGCGAGCAGTTTGTCTTAGAACAGAAGTGGGCAGTGCGACCAAGGGATATCCAACGGGCAATGCTGGATAACAATCCTTCTATTGTTCATTTTTCTGGGCATGGAACAGGAGATGAGGGTTTAGTATTTGAAGATGAAATAGGTTCGGCAAAGCTGGTCGATGGAGAAGCTTTAGCGGGACTGTTTGAACTGTTTGCAGAGCAAGTTGAGTGTGTTGTTCTGAATGGCTGTTATTCGGAAGTGCAAGCAGACGCGATCGCACAACAAATTAATTATGTGATTGGCATGAAAAAGGCGATCGGAGATAGAGCAGCAATTGAATTTGCTGTGGGTTTTTACGATGCTCTAGGATCTGGGCGACCTGTTGAGTTTGCCTACAAATTTGGTTGTGCTGCAATTCGTTTGGCAGGTGTTCCAGAGCAACTAACCCCGATTCTCAAGAAGAAGCCAAATATTGAAAAAACAGTTTCTATTGAAGAACAGCCTCCAATCACGAACGAACCTGCACCTGAAGAACTAAACGACTATGACAGAGAAATACTTACAAACCTCTTAATACGTAGTGGACGTGCAGAATATTCGGCACGAAAAGCACTTTGTATAAGAATTGGAATTGAACCAAATCAACTTGGATTTTTAAGGCAATCCGCTGATGCTGACTTTGCTTTAGAGTTAATTAGCCATTTACATAATGTAGATGACAAACGCGCTCTTTGTAAAATCTGCTCCGAATTAGATGTTTTCTTTAGAAGAAGTAAGTACTCGGCTGATTTGGAAAATATTAAATCAAAACTAATTTGTAAGTAATGTGAGAACTTAAAAATATGAATACTCAATTTGGTTTAGACGAATTTGATGTTGAAGCATTAGTAAACTTAATGCTCCGCAGCCAACAATCAAGAACACGAGAAGCACTATGTCTAAGAATTGGAATAGACCCCAAAAGACTTGGGTTCATAAAAGATTCAGCAGATGCTGACTTTGTTGTAGAGTTAATTACTTATTTAAATGAAATAGGCAATAAAGAAGCTATTTGTAAACTTTGTTGTCTGGAACTAATTCCGATTTTTTCTAAATCCGAAAAATATGCACCTATCCTAACTGAGATTGCCGCAAAACTCCATTGCGATCTGGTGTTAACTCGGAATAACCCTAAGAATAAACAGACGACTCCAACTTCTCTAGATCCAAGTTTCCCCAATCAACCAGATGATTCAAAACCTGAATCATTGTTTACAAAAATCGGTACTGTTAACAAAAAACTACTTGCAAGTGGTGCAATTATTATAATTGTGTTAGCAGGATATCCAACTTATGAATATCTGAAACAGCCACCTCAATTAGTCGAATATCAGACGCTAAGAGAGAAAGCCACACTTGCTTGGTCTGAGACTAATAAGGGAGAAATAGGAGAGTATCGAGAAGGAGTGATACCAGTTAAATCTACACATGTCAACCTTCGTAATTTTATTGTTGAAGCTCAGTTTCATAACCCATATGACGGTGCGATGGATAATTGGACTTATGGTTTCGCATTTCAAGAAAATACAAGTGATAAGCTTAACGATACCCAACGTAAATCATTCGATGTATGGGTTGCTTCAAAGGAAAAAGAATGGCGTTTCGGTGGAACTAGTAGATCTTCAAACGGCAAATTATCAAATCTTAATGTTTCCGATGGCAGTTCAAACAAATTAAGTTTAGTTGTAAAGGAGAAAAAAGCTATTTTTTTTGTAAATGATATGTACATTCAAACTTTTGATCTTTCAGAGTTCACGAATAAAGGAGATGTTTTTTTAATAGCAAAAGACGGTAGAAGTGGTAAATCAGTCCAATATACAAGCTTAAAAGTCTGGTCTCTAGATAACTAATAAGCTAAGTGAAAGCTAGAATGAAACTGAAGATATAATTCTTGCAAAATAATGATTTCAGCCTATTTTATTGGAATTCAAAGTCAGAAAACCAGTAGTGTTAACTCCATCTCAAATTGAGGTGAACTTATCTGTAGGAGCCAGCAATAAGAAACACTTCGACCTGCAAATAGGATCGTTGTAAACAAAATGTAAACACATATAGTAGCCACAACCTCGCAAGTAGCTTGCAAAAGAATGGCTATCTAAAACTCTTATATATCAAGCTTTTTAGCAGATAATCAAATCTTGTTGCTTAGTTTTTTCTTACTTGTATTCAATTCTATAATTAAAGCTCCCATCAATATCAAGTAAGCATTGACTTAAGCCTATACATAATGTGTTTGTTAGGGCAGAGTATGTACTGTTCTCTGTGGTAAGGCTGGAGAATAATTGCTAAAACTCAGACAGGATAAGCTTTTGCAGACCATCTTGCCGGAAATTACAGGTATCTAATACTGTTGGCGAAGCTTTTTGCGCTTTCCTATCCGTCGAACTCACGTAATGTTAGAAAATAAAGCTCCAAACCCGGTTCCTATCTTTTGTTTAAAAGTTGGCTGAAATTTTTCTCTGACCAGAGTGATGAAAAAGCGTTATATCATGTCCGGCTAATTAGTTATAATTCCCTTTCTCTCTCTATGCAGAAAGCCCAAAAAACCATCCCCTCTGCCCCTCTGCGGTCTTAATGATAAGTTTTTAACCGGACATGATATTAATTACTGCCGAAAAATTTCTACTTTTTGTAACACTACTTCTTGATTGGGACGATCTCTAGTCGTAGGCACATTAGCAATCTTGCTGACTATATCTAGACCTTGGACAACTTCACCAAAAACACTGTGATTGTTGTCAAGGTGAGGGGTTGGTGCTTCTGTAATGAACCATTGCGAACCATTAGTACCGCGTCCAGCATTAGCCATCGATAGGATACCTGCACCAGTGTGTCTCAATTCAGGATGAAACTCATCCTCAAATTGATATCCCGGGCCACCAGTACCCCATCGGCTGGCTGTATCTAGATAACGAGACAGAGGATCGCCACACTGAATCATAAAATTAGGGATGACTCGGTGAAAGCGAACCCCATCGTAAGCTGGAGTTCCCTTACCAGATTGACCAGTTTTAGGGTCTTTCCAGTCGATTGTTCCGGTTGCTAGACCGACAAAATTTTTGACGGTGTTAGGAGTTCGCTCTTCTTCTAAACGAACTACAATTTCACCCAAGGAAGTAATTAAACGAGCGTGCAGTGTTCCATCACCGGGAATATTAATTTCTGGAAAGTTCATTAGATATCCTATTTTAACAAGTGCCAGTATTTGACCTATATAAGTTTATCAGCATTCAAGTTACCGCCTTTAGACATGACAAAAAACCTGAAGGAAGGAAACTTGAGCCAACAAATATTTTACTCTGGCAAATTTATCGCTGGATTCCGGCTAAAGAATCCTCTAGGGACTAACTTAAAGCCAACTTGATGAACAGGCATCACAGGCCAATCTTCCGATCGCGGAATATGAGTTACGCCCATTGTGTACCACAGTACAATATCTTTACCCAACAAAGACTCATTGTCTGAGATATATTTTGGTAAACCCTGTCCTGGTTTCGTCTGGTTCGGATAATCGCCCCCAGCATAAAGTTCAGTAGGTTTATATTTTGTTACCCAGAGGTGATGAGTCGCAAATTCTGCCCTTTCCCGGATTTTTGAGCCTTCCACAGGGAAAAATATCGAGTTTCCTTCAGGCATCAGCATATATCCAGGTGCAGCACCGAGAGCATTCTTTTTGTCTGCACTAACAATCATCCATTCTCGACTGCTTTTCATATTCAAATCGCGCACAGCAGCCGTTTCTTTTGTGAGTGGGGTTTCTGTAATTGCGATCGCATTTCCTAAAGGATTTTTCTCATCCATCGGCAAAGCATTCACATTCATTTCCATCACAGAATTCGCCTGACCATCGACATCGAAATCTAAGCGATAGTTAAAAAAGTGCTGATGATTTACTCCGAAGATATTCTTAGCAATTAGCCGACCAGATGAATCATCATCAGATTGCTTTTGTGCAGCCGTTCCCTGCGCCAGTACGATGCCCGTTAATTCATTTTGGACTTCCAAAGTCCCATCCTGGTGAAAGATCCAATTGATGCTGTAATCATAGTTATCAATGGCTACCGTCATCTTCATCACTAATTCTCGACTGCGACGGACATCATTACGCTGAGTATTATATTCATAGTGTTTCCACAGCATTCCGTTATCGCGCTCGTAGATGCCGATAACCCCTGGCATTTGATAAGGTTCTCCCTGCTCATTAGCAAATACAGCATTTAGCAACAAGCCATTTTCGGGAATTTCTTTACCTAATTCCATCGTATTTGCTAGTAGACCTAAGTTGTATTCTCCAACATCAAAGGCATTTCTGAACGACCAAGTAGGCTCAGGATTGCCATAAGGTACTACCATTTCTGAGAGGCTAGCACGGTATAAAACTGGTCGAATATTTTCCTCGTCATTATACGTCACTTGATACAACATTAATCCATTACGAGGATGCATTGAATAGCGAAAATTCCAACCTTGCCAGCTAATTTCATTGTCTTTTATCTGGAAACTTCTACCATTAAGTTGGAGGATTTTCAATGCTTTCAGTGGTGACAGTAATTTGCCTAAGGACTTGACATCATAATTCCAGTTTTCTTGAGAGAAAGGTACATTTCCTTTATCAACAAAACTGGCAATTTTACCCGTGTTCAAATTGACCGTTACTAAAACTCCTTCAATCGGACTACCGTAATAGTTCCAGCTTTTACCTTTGTAGTAAGATAAGCCACGACAAAGACGATTATCTATTGCTTCTTCCTGTTCGCTCAGAATTCCTGGTGCCCACCAACTAATTTTGACTTGCTCAAAATCAGTAATTCCCCGCTTTTGCATCGCTTTTTGCCATCGGGGATCGGCTTTAACTATCTGAGTTGCTAGTTCATATTCTGAATTAACGATCGCAGGTTGAACAGACGGTATTTCTTTCCAAGAACTTAAGGTTTTGCTTCTCAGATCAACAATTGCTTCAAAGGTTTTGTTTTGTGAACGTTCATAGATTACCAAAAAAACTTTTCGCTGGAAGACTTTACCAGGCGTAAAATTTATAACTTCTTCTTTATCTGGTTCTTGTAAAGCAATCAGTGGAAAAGCTGCCATTTCACTCAAAGTTTTTTCTCTTTGGATGACCGAAACAGCTGTGCTAATTTCTACCTCAGTTAGCGAAGTGAGAGGATGGGAAATCGAAGGCTGTTGAGCCGTCAATGTTTTCATTAATCCGATTGAGAAAGAAATGACAACAATGATGGCAATAGCTAGCCATAAAAAACGCTTTAGCCGCTTAATCATCTTTTACGTTTTTACAAAAGACTTGTAGTTATCTATTTCCAACCTTAAGAGTGAAAACCGATAAATTAAGAGACTAAAGCGAAATTAATTTGTTAATAGTTAGGGATTGGGGACTGGGGAGCAAGGACTGGGAAATCTTTTCTAATACCCAATCCCCATTACCCCTTATCCCCAGAGGGGGCCCCACCTTCCCCAATCCCCAGTCCCCTATTTATGCCGAAACCAAACGGCGTAAAGATTCAGCACGACGTTTAGCAATAGAGTTATTGGGAGCTAATTTGAGTGCTTCTTCGTAACTTTGTAACGCCTGAGTGGTTAATTTTTTCTTCTCGTAGGCGTGACCGAGATTATTCAATCCTGTTACGTAGTCTGGTTTAGACTTAATAGCTTCTTTGTACTGACGAATTGCTAAGTCATATTGCTCTTGGATAAAATAAACATAGCCCAGCCCGTTGTAGATGGGGGCGATATTTTCTTCTCCCTCTTCTTGGGCAGTTTTGAGAGCTTTTTGAAATAGCGCGATCGCTGGAGAATACATTTTTTTTTCTGAATAAATACTGGCTAACTCATAATATTCTTGAGTCGTACCCTTTTCTTTTTCTAATTTCTTTCGCAATCTTGCAAAAGAGCCTTCAACCTTGCGAGTTTTGAAAATCTGGCGAAACACACCCACGGCTGCAACTGTGAGTATAACCACCAAAATTGAGAGATAAACAACGGCTAGACTGTTATCCATTGCTGCAAATACAAATATTATAAAGTCGCTTTTGTAATCTATTATCAGCCTATTGGGGATGAGGGAGATGAGGGAGATAATTCTTCACTCCTCACTCAGCACTCAGCACTCACTTACGGTAAACCCCAATATTGAGAGTGTTGCTGGAGCCAACCTTTTTCTAAATAACGAGCGATCGCTTGATTCACGTTTCGTCTTAACTCATCGTACTGCAATCCCTTGGGCATTACTACAGATAAGGGTTCAGTTGATAACTTAATTGGCAGTAGGCGATATTGAGGATATTCTTGCACCCAACCGCTTAGAACGCTAGCATCTGCGGCAAAGGCTGTTGCGGCATTATTTTCTATTCTCTCTCGCGCTTCTTGATAGGAATCCACTCCTACTAACTTGGCGTTTGGTAGATAGTATCGCACTTTAGCTATGGTACTGGAGTTATTGAGTACGGCAATTTTCTGTTTTGATAGATCGCTCAACTGCTGCACAGATGCATCTTTTGTAACTAGTACAGTGCCATCCAAATAGTAGGGAACACTGAAACTAACTATGCGGGCGCGTGACTCGGTTGCTGTGACTCTAGCGATCGCAAAATCAACTTTCTTGTCTAAGACTACAGACAGGCGATCGCGATTGGCTACAGGTTGAAATTTTACAGCTTCGGCTTTACCAACCAAGTCAACTGCCAAATGCTTGGCTAAGTCAATTTCTAAGCCTTGCAAATTCCCATTGTCATCTTTAAATCCCAAGGGACGCAAGTTATCTTTCACGGCAACATTTAAATAGCCCCGCTGCTGAATTTCTGACATTTCGGCAGCAGATGCAGTTAATCCTGTCCCCACTAGAGAAAAGCAAAAAATCCCAAATATAGTGACGGATAATACCAGATGTAACCGAGTAATTATTTGCCATTTGTTACATCTGTTATACATCCCTTACCACCTTTATCCTTTAGCTTGAAGTGCCAATTCCGCAACTTTGCCGAAACTAGCTGGATCGAGGACTGCCAATTGCGCCAACATCTTGCGATTTAGTTGGATATCAGCTTTTTTCAAGTTACCAATCAACTGGCTGTAACTCAACCCGTGTTGCCTAGAAGCAGCATTGATACGGGCGATCCAGAGGCGACGAAAATCGCGCTTTTTCTTTTTGCGATCGCGGTAGGCACTCCGTAGCGCCTTCATCACTTGTTGGTTGGCAGTTCTAAACAGAGTTGAATGGGAACCGCGAAAACCTTTAGCTAGTTTGAGAATTTTATTGCGGCGTTTGCGAGCTACATTACCGCGTTTTACCCGAGTCATAACTTATTTCCTAAAATACTTACAAATATGGGAGCATCAAGCGCACGTTAAGTTCATCACGTTCGTGTACAAGGGCACTCTGACGCATACTACGTTTTTTGTCAGAAGATTTGTGTTCTAAAAGGTGGCTTTTGAACGCTTTACGACGGACGATTTTACCGCTACCGGTGGCACGGAATCGTTTTGCCGCAGCTTTACGAGTCTTTAGTTTAGGCATGGTCTAGCTTTGATTCGACACGATCCATTATTATATACTATTAAAATTGCCATAACTGCAATTAAATAAAGGATTTAAGCAACGGCGATCGCTCTAGATCAAATTAATTTCACTTATGGATGAGGTCAATATAGTCGAATATGACCCACATTGGCAGACTTTGTTTACAGAAGAAGCCGAGCGAATTTGGCAGGCACTAGGTAATGACTTAGTTGTAGAAATTGAACATATTGGTAGTACCGCAGTACCAGGAATGGCAGCCAAACCAGTTATTGACATCATGGTGGGAGTGCGTTCCTTAGTAGATGCAAAATCTGCTATTTTGGCTTTAGAATCCTTGGGATACGTTTATTGGTATGAAGACCCGCGTCCTGGACGAATGTTTTTTGTCAAAGGAATGCCACCATACGGAAAGCAACGTACTCATCATATTCACATAGTCGAGATTGACAGCGAATTTTGGCAGCGCAAGTTATTTTGCGACTATCTGAGAAAGCATCCTGAAGAGGCGAAACGTTACGAAGTTCTAAAACGCGATTTGGCTACAAGTTTTCGCAGCGATCGCGAGGCTTATACCAATGGTAAAAATGAGTATATCCGTGCTGTGATGGTCAAAGCACGGAATGAGGAGATGGGAAAAAGCCAAAGCCATTGATTTATTTAACTTTTTTTAGTGGTGTTGACTTTCGGATCTAAAATTATTTGCGAAGTGGATTTATTCACATGGTAAGTCCAAGATTGCTCTTTAACCTTGACAATCACTTCCCAACCTTCCACGGGGTCATACTGCTGGGTGCAGACTTCGCCAAAGTTGAATTGACAGAGATTACCAAAGGTTTTTGGTGTAGTTTTAGTAATTTTTAACTCAGTAATTCCCACCCCTGAACGGCTTGAGGCATCGCTCAAAATTGCATCTGCGATCGCTTTGGGCAATGTTTGTAAAGTACTCACTTTCGGATCTAAAAGGATTTGCTTTCCAGATTTATCTACATGGTAAGTCCACGAATCTTGACGGACTTTGACAACTACTTCCCAGCCTTCAATGGGGTTGTATTCCCTGGTACAAACTTCTCCAAATTTGAACTCACAGGGATTACTAAAGGTTTTCGATGTGACTTGGGTAATCTCTAATTCCCGTTTACGTAGGCTGGAACGGAAGGATGCATCTCCTAAAATTTTATTAGCGATCGCTTTCGGTAACTCGTTTGCTTGCGATTTGGATAATTGAGTGCCGTCTGGGTAAGGAATAGCCCCAGCAGAATTGTTTTCAATGAGTCCGAATCCATAGGATAGCAAGCTTGTCAACAGCAGCGTCAAAAAAATTGCTCCGGGTGACTTGAAGGTGCTTTTAATTACGGCAGATGCTTGGATGATTGATTTTTTCATATATATATTGATTGTTAAAAATTGAACGGATAATATCGCAATTCCAATCATAATTTGTTTGACGTTGCACTCTCAATTCAGTTTCAGGGTAACTGAAAGTTTGGCGGTTCATTCCTGTGGTACATAATCTTCATTTTCGGAAAGCTTAACTTGTAGCTTTACTAGTTCTTTTTCAATTTCTGCTGCTGATGGGTTACTTACTGAAGATTTAAATGAGGCTAACGTTTTCTTCACCAAGGCTGAAGCAAGAACCATAGCTGGTCGCTACCAAACGTTAAACCGTTACATAAAGCCTGCTCAAATTTAGTCAAAGCTTATCAAAGCTATTCAACTTGGTTTGAGCTTCGTTTACTTCCTGCTTCACTCTGGAGAAGTCGGCTTCAACCAGTCCACAGGCTATCACTGTCTAACTGACAGCTTTGCTCAAATTAATTGCAGCATTCAAATCGCGGTCAATGACAAAGCCACAGTGACCGCATTCAAACACTCGCTCATCAAGTCCGAGTGTTTCTTTTTTGGTTGCACAGTTAGAACAAGTTTTGCTAGACGGGAACCAACGGTCAATAACGACAAGTTTTGAGCCATATAACTCACACTTGTAGGTCAACTGACGACGGAACTCAAAAAAGCTCATATCAGCAATAGCTTTAGCCAGTTTATGATTAGCCAACATTCCAGATACATTTAAGTCTTCAATAACTATTACGCCGTGGTTTTTAGCTAATAGTGTTGTTAATTTGTGCAATCTATCTTTTCGGATATTAGCTATCTTTATATGCAGTCTAGCAACCTGCATTTGTGCTTTTTTCCAGTTGTTTGAACCAATGATTTTATGACGATTCAACCATTGCATTCTGGACAACTTTGCTTCATATTTTTTGTAAGACTTTGCACCAGCTATGACATCACCCGTTGAAAGTGTTGCTAGGTTTTTGACACCAAGGTCAACACCTACAATGCTTGTATTGCTGAAGTTACGTTGTTCTACATCAAATCGAAAACTGATAAACCACCTATCGGCTTGACGAGATATTGTGCAAGACTTCGTTAATACCTGTGGTAGTCGTTCATAGGTCTTGAGAACACCGACCACAGGTACTTGAATCTTGTTATTGCCTAGAATTTTAACTGTACCTTCAACTGTGAAAGAGTCACCTTTACCTTTTTTCTTGAATTTGGGAACACCAGCAGTTTTGTGAAAGCAGCGCTTCCATGCCTCACGTAATGCCATCAAAGCTTGTTGTGGCGTAGACTTGCTGCACTCGTAATACCATTCATTTTCAGACTTAACCAACGCTACTAACCACTTATGTAAGTCAATAGCAGTAGGAAACTTGATTTTGGAATCGGGATTAGCTTTATTGTGGTCAAGAATTTGCTTGGTTAAAGCAAGTCCCCAATTCCAAGCATGACGCGCTACACCACAATGCTTTATCAGTGCCGTGCGTTGTTGATTGTTCAATTTCAACTCAGTCTTGAAACCTAACAACACTATGACACCTCCTTGACAACTTGAGTCATGCCATCAATCAATTTCTTGTTTTTCTTGCTTCTAAAGCCATAAAGACGTGCTGAAAATACTGTGATTAGTTCAATCATGTCTTGGGCTAACTCTTGCTCAAACGTGACTTCTTCGTTGGTTTTATTGATGATGACTACTTTTGTTTCAAATTCCTCACACATGGCAAACACCAACTCTGCGCCAAATCTTAACAACCTATCCTTGTGAGTCAGTACTAATCTACCAACATCACCTTGCATGATCCGTTTAAGTAATTTTTGAAGTCCTTTTTTGTTGTAATTCAAGCCACTACCTAAATCTTGGATAGTTTCAAATTGCCAAGCTGATTAGGACATCAAGAGATGATAAAACTTAGACACCAAAAGACTTTTCACCCAGTCCCCATTACCCCTTATCCCCAGAGGGGGCCCCACCTTCCCCAGTCCCCAGTCCCCAGTCCCCAGTCCCTTGCTATATCTGTCAAGCTAGTGTAATTAGTTTTGAAAGTAGAGGGATAGAGGTAGAACTCAATGACACTTAATTGGTCGCTATCAAGTAGTTAGCTATTATACGCGAATATCAAAAATTTAGTGCCTTCATAGATGAACTCTGCCATCTTGCACACACCCATCTTTTGATGTGCCTGAAGTGATGCTTTGTTATTTGCCTTGATAAAGAGTATTCCTTCCCGGTCTGGTAGAAAATCTTTCAACTTCGCAAACATTATCGCAGCAATACCTTGCCCACGCATAGTTTCATCAACACAAATGGGGCCATACAAGTAAGCATCTTTTGTACCAGCATACGCTTGTAACATCACCTTTATAATTGGTAAATTAGCAGTTGTCTTTGACCAACTGAGTAAGAATCCTATAACTTGACCATCTTTACGGGCTACAACGCTCGGCATTTGAGAGATAGTCATCATCACAGCCTCTGGCTGAAGAGAACCTAACAACATACCACCATGTTCTGCGTCATTGGCTTGGGCCAACTTGACGATTCCAGTAACATCACTGGGGCTGGCACGGTCAATCACTACATCATTGAGACACATACCTGGTTGACAAAAATAAGAGAAAGACTTGGAGCAAAAGAATTTTCTTTTAGAAGAATAACAGAGAAGAACAAATTAGAGACTAACAAAATCTATTTTATGTTTTTTTACGTAATAGGTTAGCCCTAAGTTCCAGTACGCGGCTCTAACTCCAGAAAAAACCTACTGGGATTTGCATGACTTTAAGATTGACTACTTTACTTTATAAGCCAATTTGGCGCGAGGCGACGGGTGAAGAGTGCGCGGGAGAGGTGCGCGAAGCAATTTGGAGAGTGCGAGAGAATAATTCGTAATTTGTAATTCGTAATTGGGAGAAAGTGTGTTTTTCTGTTGGGTTGTTTTGCAAAGATACAATTCGCGATCGCTTGGCGTAAGATTTATTGCTAAAGTGGAATCATTGATAAGTTTTGTTTAAGTAGGGCCTGCGATCGCACGAAGCGCACTACCCTAAAGAGCGATCGCATAAGCTTTTGCCAAAAAGTTGTAATGTTAAGGCTTAATGTCGTAACGTTAAGCCTTAATCTTGTAATGTTAAGGCTTAATCTACGTAACCTTAAGGCTTAATATTGTAACTTTAAGGCTTAATCTCGTAACGTTAAGACTTAATGTTGTAATGTTGGTGACGACAAGACATTCACTTATAACTGCGATGTCTACGACGGGCTACGCCTACGCGCCTTTTACAGCAGCAGTATTTTATCCTAGAAACAAAAAGGAGCAGAAGTATGCAAGCTTATAAGCTAAACGCCACAATTGATGAATCAGGTCATTTAATTATTGACGAACCTCTAAATATTGCTCCTGGTAAAGTGGAAGTCATTATTTTGCAGCCAATTCCATCCTGGGAAAGTTCTACAAAAACCTCTATTGAGTCACAGCCAGAGAAGCCGAAGAGACAAACAAAAATCAAAGCTTTGCAAGGCTGGTTTGAAAAGACACAACCCGCACCTCCTGATTTTGACCCAGACCAAGCCAGATGGGAAGCTTTAAAGGAGAAACATAATCTGTGAAAGTTCTGTTAGACAGCAATGTTATTCTGGATGTTGCTCTTGAGCGACAACCTTTTTTTGGCAATAGCGAGACAGTTGTATCATTTGTTGAAGAAGGGCAGATAGAAGGCTACATCTGTGCATCTTCTTTTAGTGACCTTTACTACATCATCCGTAAAGATAAAGGTCGAAATTTAGCCCTTGAGTTTTTGAGGGAAATAGTTACCTTTTGCCGTATTGCCACTGTAGACAGTACCACAATCAACATGGCACTAACCGTTAACTTCAGAGATTTTGAAAACGCTATTCAATACAGCACTGCGGTACTCAATCACTTAAATGCTATTATTACTCGCAACCCTGGAGATTTTCCAGTTGCTACTCCTATAATTATGACGCCTGAACAGTTGATTCAGGAACTAACAAATACTCAATAAATAATAATAAGGGGGAGCAAGGGAAAAATAATAACTCCTAACTCCTGTACAGACGCGACGAGTAGCGTCTCTCCTAACTACCCTCACGTTCCTGGTAAATTTCGCAAACGCTCATCCAAATGAGTACGGTCTGCCAAAACCTTTAACAGCGGGCCATGTGAACTAAATTCTACAATACTGACCGAAGCAACAGGGCATCCCAAACGAAAACGGAAGCGTCCCACATCAATCCCCAGTAAACTACACAGAATAATTCTGATGGTTGCCTTGTGGGAAACAACTAAAACATTACCACTACTGTAATTTTGTTTGATTTCTTCAATTACCTGCAAGGCACGAGAAGCAATTGTAACAGCCATTTCCCCACCATTTGGCGCATTCCAAGCCGGATCTGCTGACCAGCGAATATAATCATCGTGATACTCACGGCTAATTACTTCTGGGGTTTTTCCTTCCCACAAGCCATAGTTAATTTCTTTCAAACCATCTCTAAGTTGTGGTTCTATCCCTATGGATATACATAAAGGTTTTGCTGTCTCCACAGTTCGCCGCATTGGACTACAAAATATTGCTGTCCAATCCATAGAACTATATGTATCTGCAAAAGCCTTTGCCATTTCCAAGCCTTCTGGGGTAAGTTCTGAGTCTATGGAACCGCAAAAAGAATTATTGCGGCTGCATTCTGTCTGTCCGTGACGGAGGAAATAAAGAGTTAGACTCACGGTATATTCTCATCGATTGTGAATTTAAGAGCACTAACAATCAGATAAGTAGATGAACAAAAATATTTACAGTCATTGCCAGCAAAGCAATCCCAGCCGCAAATGAATTGCAACTCTTGGAGAGGAGACGCTAGGCGAACATTACGCTTTGCTGCATACCCTGCGGGAAGGCTAACGCCAACGCAATGACATTGTGTAATTAATTGTGTTTACCTACTTATATCTGAAGATAGTTAATGCCTGTGGTATGTTACTACAATTTTTTGAGATTTGGAATAATTTTAAAATTGGACAAAGTTGCGTCACCAGACAGACTGTCGTAGACATCACTATTCAAAGAGTAGCCATTGGTGCAGCAGAAGAAATTAAATCCTCGTCTGAAAATATCTTTAATGCGTGAATTTGGAATTTTGAATTATTAATTGGTATTTTTTGTCAATGTACAAGTCCATAGCAAAATGTAGAGACGTGATTAATTACGTCTCTACAAAAATTTTGCCAATCAAGCTGATACCTACTCTCTAATCCTTACTCGAAGATATCACAAGAGTTTAGCTTGGTTTTCAAGCAATTCAGTTTTTTCTGCAAAAATGGAATCCACCCCATTTCTATCCCTAGAGTTTTTGCAAATAAATCATGAACTACTAGTCAATGTTTTTCTTGACATTATCTTTTACGTCTTCAATTCCGTGACGTACTTCGCTTTCAGCTTGCTTTGCTTTACCTTTCGCTTTATCTTCTGGATCTCCAGTGACATTTCCTAATGCTTCTTGGGCTTTACCCTCAACATTTTTAGCAGCAGCCTTTGCACGATCTTCTATGCTCATTTTGTACTCCTGATTTAATTAAAAACTCATTTCAAAGCTGTGAACTAACTTTGAAACTTTTTGTTATTACCTTTACACAATAACTTAAAGTTTTTGCTAAAGCCTTCCACCACAAGGCAGATTCAATAATTCCAAATTCCAAATTCCAGATTCCAAATTAAGAAACCAATTGTAGTAAGCATCCTGGCTGTTGACTGAATCTAAATTAAAATAAAAAGAGTTTAGTTACCTATGCTAAAAGACATAGAATAAATGTTATAAATGGTAATTTCTACTTTTTAAATAAAAAAACCCAGTTTCGTATAGAAAATGGGTTAATAAAGTTATGGGGATGTTTTTTGTTTAATCTAGAAAACCCATCAGACCTTCAGAATTGTCAATCTCATTTGATGCGATCGGACGATTACCGAATGTTGAATAGCTGTCAGAAATTACCAATGCACTTGAGCCAACTGGACGAATCCCAGAAAGATTAATATTTTCAACAATTTGGAATCTATTAGCGCCAATTGGACGAATACCCATTGCATTATAGGTTTCAACTACTTCTAAGCTACTGGTGCTAACGGGACGCACCCCAGCAATTGAAAGTTTTTCCGCAACTTCTAAGTCGCTAGCGCCTATAGGACGAATTCCAGAAATGGCAAGTGTTCCAGAAGCTCCTACTGGCAGTTCATTAACTTCCTCGACTTTATCAGCATTCAAGCTCTGGTCTTGTTGATTGTCAACTTCCTCTGTAGCTTCCCCTGGAGACTTGGCATACTTTTGCCGAGAACTGGTTGCTTTGCCAGTGTTGCTAATAGTCATAAACGAACACCTCTAGTTTGTTAATTGAATTTTACAATAATTAAGGAAAGATGAAATTTTTTCCCATATACCTTAGAGTTTAACCTTAAAAAACCTCATATAGATATAAAAATTTTTAAAACTAATACATAAGTAAATTTAAAGTAATAATTTTTGTAAATAATTATTACTATTTATTTTGGTCTAAGAAGCCAGCTACAATGAATACAGGGCGGAATCGTCACCATGAGATAGGGTATTTACAGCAAAACTGTATGACAGAATTTTGTCTTCAAGCTCCCTTTAGTCCCACAGGCGATCAACCACAAGCGATCGCACAACTGACTGCTAGTATCCAATCAGGCAATCGTTACCAAACTTTACTAGGAGCCACTGGAACTGGCAAGACATTTTCAGTAGCAGCAGTAATTGAGAAAATTGGCAAGCCTACTTTAGTTCTGGCGCATAACAAAACCCTGGCTGCACAGCTTTGTAACGAGTTGCGGGATTTCTTCCCCAATAACGCAGTCGAGTATTTTGTCAGCTACTACGATTATTATCAGCCAGAAGCGTATATTCCCGTTACCGATACTTATATTGAAAAAACGGCGGCGATTAATGATGAAATTGATATGTTGCGGCACTCAGCGACGCGATCGCTTTTTGAACGTCGTGATGTCATTGTCGTTGCTTCCATCAGTTGCATCTACGGTTTAGGGATGCCAGCAGAATATCTGAAAGCTGCCATCCCTCTGCAAATAGGTATGGAAGTAAATCAACGCCAAATTTTACGAGATTTGACAAATGTTCAATACAGCCGCAACGACATCGAAATGGGTCGGGGAAAATTTCGTGTCCGGGGTGATGTCTTAGAAATTGGCCCAGCTTATGAAGACCGGATTATCCGTGTCGAATTCTTTGGTGATGAAATTGACGCAATTCGCTACATTGATCCAGTAACAGGTGAAATTCTCAAAAGTTTAGAAGCGGTAAATATTTACCCTGCACGCCACTTTGTCACCCCAGAAGAACGGTTAGAAGTAGCTTGTAATGACATTGCAGCCGAGTTAAAACAGCAAAAACTAGACTTAGAACAAGCTGGCAAACTATTAGAAGCGCAACGCATAGATCAGCGTACACGCTATGACTTGGAAATGTTACGCGAAGTAGGTTACTGTAACGGCGTTGAGAACTATTCCCGTCACTTAGCAGGAAGACAAGCTGGAGAACCACCAGAATGTTTAATTGATTATTTTCCCAAAGATTGGCTATTAATTATCGATGAATCTCACGTTACCGTACCCCAAATTCGCGGGATGTATAACGGCGATCAAGCAAGAAAAAAAGTTTTAATCGATCATGGATTTCGTCTTCCTAGCGCTGCTGATAACCGTCCTTTGAAAGCTGAGGAATTTTGGCAAAAAGTAAATCAGTGTATTTTTGTTTCAGCAACTCCCGGAAATTGGGAATTAGAAGTTTCTGAAGACCATGTAGTTGAGCAAGTGATTCGACCAACTGGGGTGGTTGATCCAGAAATTTCTGTGCGTCCCACAGAAGGACAAATTGATGATTTATTAGGTGAAATTAAAGATAGAGTTGACCTCCATGAACGAGTGTTAATTACCACATTAACTAAGCGGATGGCGGAAGATTTAACCGAATATTTGCAAGACCACGGTATCAGGGTACGGTATTTACATTCTGAGATTACTTCTATTGAGCGCATTGAAATTTTGCAGAACTTGCGCGAGGGAAATTTTGATGTTTTGGTTGGTGTGAATTTGCTGCGGGAAGGTTTGGATTTACCCGAAGTTTCCTTAGTGGCAATTATGGATGCAGATAAAGAAGGTTTCTTGCGAACCGAGCGTTCTTTAATTCAAACTATTGGTAGAGCCGCGCGTCACATTCAGGGACAAGCAATTTTGTATGCTGATAATCTGACAGGTAGCATGATTAAAGCTATTGATGAAACAGACAGACGGCGTGGTATCCAAACAGCACATAATCGACTGCATGGGATTACACCACAACCAATTGTGAAAAAATCAAGTAATGCGATTTTGGCTTTTTTAGATGTATCTCGGCGGTTAAATGCAACTGACTTGAAAGTAGTAGATGAACATTTAGATGAACTGCCATTAGAACAGATTCCCCAATTGATTACTCTGTTAGAAGCGCAGATGAAAGAAGCCGCAAAGAAACTGGAATTTGAAGAGGCGGCAAAATTGCGCGATCGCATTAAACATCTGCGGGATAAAATGCTAGGACGTTAATGTGAAACTTATACTCACGAATCAGCAATAACCCACGCTGTGACTTAAAGGAAAAGATTGCCGAAAATTAAAGGATAAGCTTGCCGCATCAAAGCATGAAAGGCTGATTGTTACGATTTGTGCAAAGTGGTTGTTGACTACGGTTAAACGATAAAGTTACCACCAGTCTCAAGAATTTAAGTCAAAGCCTGCCGTGAATCCAAACAATAGATAGAGAAAAATGCCCTCTGTATAAGAGTTTGATGACTAGCATCAGGCAATCGCCATTTTTGGTTTGTGACCAAATCGACGTTCATCCTATATTGCGTGAGACTTTGGTGCATTTTTCACGTCTTTGGAGAGTGTAGATTTACCATAAAGCTAGTCAGACTCTCAATTCGGCAAGCTTTTACTTTAAAAAACGGCAAACAATTTCTTTAAGTCACAAAAAGCCTTTAAATTGCGTTAACTTTTGATCAATTTATGGGTAAAAGCATAATTAAATATGTGGTCGATTCAATTTGGTTCCACATTTGATACAAAAGTTGTTATTAGCAGAATTATGATGACCACAATTGGTACAGACAAGGTGATTTTTAACTTGTGGAAGAGAGGTTTCTACTGGAATTGTTTTAGCAGGTACTAAATTTTTCTGAGCATAGGAATTAGCAAAGTGCTGACGTAGCAGGTCATGCATAAAGCGATAGCCGCCCCCTACTCGTTGCAGAAATAGGCGATCAGTGCAGTAGTCGAGGAACTTGGCATAGTTCCAAGGGGCGTAACGATTAGACGACAGAATTATGCGTAGTATAAAATGTTTAATGACAGGTATTCCAGTTACGACTATTCCAATAAGTATTCCAAAGGCTATTTCTGAACTTAAGATATTAATTAAAACCTGAATATTCATTTTATATTTTAACTTTATTTGAAATCCAAAGATTATTAAACCAGCAAAGAAAAAACCGCTTTAGTAAACTTGTATAACGCTGATATTCTTGAATGCGGCTACAAACGATTACAGGATTATTCCAATTTTTAGGAAGTAGGAATTCATTAATTTTAAGAACGCAGTTTTCTTGACTTTCAGCCGCTAGTTCATCTAACCCATCTAAAAGTGGTATAAATTCTTGGTTCTCTATCCACAGTTTACTAATCTCTTTCAGCAGACCATATTTGTCTTTTAACTGCTCAATTAACCAATCTTTTATATTTTGATTATCATTTTTCCAAGAAGATAAAGAAAATAGTACTGGGATAGGATGTGTTGAATCATCTTTAGCCCGTTTTACTAACTCTTCTGCTAGCTTAAGGAGCATAGTAGTTTTTCCAGAACCTGGTTGTCCCAAAATTAATAATCTTCCGGCAACATCTTCTTGGTCAAAAACGTTAATAATGTCTGTATTATCTAATCTAATTTTTGGTTGGGAACCCACTTTAATTTCACTTGACCAAGGTAATTCAATCTGTTCTGGGTTTTGCTCTACATCCAGAACAATATAAACTCGGTTATGAAGAGAACTGTTTATCCGGCTTTCGACTTCCAAGTTGACCTTTTTTAACAAAGTCTGTCGAATCTGAGAATGCTTTGCTGATACTTCATTACTACTCTGGTGTCTAAAATTAAATATGAAGTTACGATTACCTTGGACATAATTTCCCTCAATGCGCTCGTTATAATTACCTTCTTCAATATCGATACGGCGATTCTCAGACTCGTTATTCTCTTTCATGGTTTAATCTCCGTTAGTCTCTTTAATGTCAAGGAAAGTAAACGTATAAGAAAAGTAGAATCATATTTAACTACTCTTAGTTTTCTGCCAATCTTCTAATGCACCAATGACAAAACTAGCAGCAGGATGATTAAGTAGTTGCGCCAAAGCCTGAACACCACCAGCCTTTAAAGCACTAGTGATCCGTTGTGCCAAAGTAGGATTATTTTCAATAGCCTTAATAGTTTCGGCGGCTACTTGCATCCTGCCCAAAGTCGTATCAGTAGTATTAGATTTATCTAATTGTTCTAAAAGCTTTTGAATTTCAGCAGCAGCTTCAGCAAGGTTTTGTTGCTTACTAGCAGCGTAGTAATCCCCTTGGATATAATCACCTTCAATACGCTCGTTATAATTGCCGCTACCGATATGAATATTGCGGTTTCCAGTCATATCCGATTTTTGCTCCTTGTTAGAGAACCTGAGTTCGGGATAAGGAAAGGGACAGGTAGTAAGCTGAAAATAATGTAAAATCCAGCATTTGTCCTAGTTTAGTTTAGATGCTTTATTTTGCCACGTAGATGATTTGTGTAAAGCTTTTGAAGTTCAATGGCACAAAAAGCGATGAAATTGGGATGCTCCCCGCAGAAAGGTTATAGCTTGGGTGATAAAGCGCTCAACTTGCCACCAAGAAGCGATAATGGATAAGATGCCATTTACGTTTTAAGAGTGTGGTAGCCATGACTGAGTTACTTGAGCGTGCGATCGCCCAACTAAAAACTCTACCTGTTGCCGAACAGGATGCGATCGCGGCTCGTCTCCTTGCCGAGATAGAGGATGAGCAAAGATGGAAGGCTCAGTTTGAATCTACAACAGATACTCAGTGGGATCGTCTAACTGATATGGTACGGCAAGAAATTGCTGCTGGCGACATCACTCCTCTAGCTGACGTTTTTCCCTCTGAGCAATGAAGTCAAGTGTTACGAAGGTATTTCGCAAGAAACTTGATGAACTTCCTGCATTAGTTCAAGAACAAGCTGCCAAAGCCTATGCTCTTTGGCGTTTAGATCCTTACCACAATAGTCTTCAGTTCAAACGAGTTAGCTAGCGCCAACCAATCTATTCGGCTCGTGTTAGTTTAGACTACCGCGTTCTTGGCTTGTTGCAGGATGATCACATTTACTGGTTCTGAATTGGCGCACATGCAGAGTATGACGAGTTGCTTCAGAGGTTGTAGCCCCAGCAACCTAACCATTAGCTTCTCCATGCGCGATCGCATTAAACATCTGCAAACTCAACTTCAAGAATTGCATCCAGGCGATCGCACATATATATCGCACATATATTATGCTGCTGATTGGCATATAGAAGATTCTGACTAGCGACAAAATAGGCTGGAAACAACTCCTAGCAATGCGTTGTAGGAGTTCTTTCATCCGAAAATTTATTCCTCCAGGATTTTAGAGATTTTTTACTTGCAGTTATATACAAATGTTCTCAAGTAAGTTATTATTCTCATGATGATTTGATAAGAATTATAGTTAATAAGTTTATTCATGCTTTTTCCCTTTTTGATAATGTTCCGAGAGGGTGTTGAAGCTGCGCTTGTCGTGGGTATCATTGCCAGTTATCTCAAGCAAACTGGTCGTACCTATTTGATGAAGTCAGTCTGGATCGGAATTGTACTAGCGACTTTTGTATGTCTAGCAGCTGGGATCTTCTTGCAAATATCTAGTCAAGATTTTCCCCAACAAGAACAGGAATTATTTGCAGGTGTAATTTCGATTGTGGCAGTTGGGGTTCTCACCTGGATGGTTTTCTGGATGCGGCGTGCTGCTCGTTCAATTAAAGGTGAGTTACAGTCCCAAGTTGAAGCTGCCATTCAATCGGGAGATAAGGGGGGCATAGCACTAGTGGGGATGGCATTCTTTGCAGTACTGCGGGAAGGTCTGGAAACAGTAGTGTTTCTCCTGGCGACGTTTCAGCAAAATTTGGGAATTCAAGCTCCTGTGGGGGCATTGTTTGGGTATGCAGCCGCAGTAGCCGTCGGTGTAGGCATTTATCAGGGTGGTATCCGCATCAATTTGAGGCGATTTTTTAAATGGACAGGAGCCTTCATTATATTAGTTGCCGCTGGACTCTTAGCCAGTGGGGTGAGAGCCTTTCATGAAGCCGGAGTGTGGAATTCATTGCAAACAGTAGTATTTGATGCTAGTGGGATACTTCCCAATAACGGGTTTGTTGGTTCACTTTTGGCAGGATTTTTTGGTTATAACGATGCCCCGACTGTAAGTGAGGTAATCGTTTATTTTGGCTACCTAATTCCTACCATGCTGCTGTTCTTGTTAGGCGGTAACGCTGGACAGAAGACTACCGCAAGTCATTCCTAGCAACTTCAATAATTTTTAGGAAAATACAACAATGAAAAATTTTTTAAAGCACTCAACAATTATCTGTCTGATTGCCTTGACAGTAGCTGCCTGTGAATCTAATAAATCAAGCGATACTTCCGGAAGTAATTCTCCAGAAGCTAAAACTGTAGCTAATGATACCTCTGCAAACAATTCTGCTGAAACTGCTTTGACTGTGACAGATAAAGGTTGCGAACCCAATCAACTGACAGTACCATCTGGGCAAAACAGTTTTGTAATTACCAATAAAAGCAGCCAACCTTTAGAGTGGGAAATTTTGTCTGGGGTGAAAGTCGTAGAAGAACGAGAAAATATTGCTCCTAACTTCGTTCAGAAAGTCAAAATCAATCTAGAACCAGGTGAGTATGATATGGGTTGCGGTTTACGCAGCAACCCCAAAGGAAAACTCAGTGTAAAAGCAGGACAAGGAAATTCTCAAGCCAAGACGACCGTAGATCAAGGTAAATTAGTCGGTGCGATCGCAGAATACAAAGTCTACGTCACTAAAGAAACTGACCAACTAGTGGCAGACAACAAGACCTTCACGGATGCCGTGATTGCTGGCGACCTTCCTAAAGCTCAGAAACTCTATCCCTCTACCCATGTCCACTGGGAACGTGCAGAACCGATAGCTGAACTTTTCTCTGATCTCGATAAAACGATGGATTCCCGTGCTGATGACTTTGCCAAAAAAGAGGCCGATCCAGAATTCACTGGATACCATCGCATAGAGAAAGCTTTATTCCAAGACAAAACTACAAAAGGCATGAAACCTTTTGCCGAAAAGCTACAGAAAGATGGTCTGGAACTGCAAAAGCGCATTGCCACTTTGACCATTGAACCGAAAAATATGGTTGGCGGTGCTGCTGACTTGATTGAAGAAGTAGCTGCTACCAAAATTTCTGGGGAAGAAGACCGTTACAGCCATACTGACCTCTGGGATTTCAGCGCTAATGTAGAAGGTTCCCAAAAGATTGTGGAGTTATTGCACCCCATTATCCAAAAAGCCAACCCCGATCTACTGACGCGTGTAGATAGCAATTTCACCAAAGTTAACCAAAAACTTGCTAAATACAAAACCCCTGACGGTGGTTTTGCTACCTACGACAAGGTGAGTGAAGCAGACAAGAAAGACATGAAAACAGCAATAGCCGCCCTTTCTGAAGATTTATCTCAGTTGCGCGGCACTCTGGGAGTTAACTAAATTTATGCAAGATTCCTAGAGGAGTAAATTATGTCTATCACAAAGCAACCAAGTTTATGCATTACTCCCAAGTTAGGCCGTCGTGACTTGTTAATCGGCATGGCAGCAGCAGGTGGAATAGCAGCTTTGACAACTTTAGGCTATCGTACTCTTCTGGGATCGCCTCTTGACCCATCTGAAGAGGTCGTGCCGTTTTTTGGGCTTCACCAAGCAGGTATTCTGACTCCTACTCCGGCTGCTGGGTTGATGGTTGCATTTGATACAACTGCTACAAATAAGGCAGATTTAGTCCGGTTGTTCAAAACTTTAACTGAGCGCATCCAGTTTCTCATGGCAGGGGGAACACCTAAGCCGCGCGACCCCAAATTTCCCCCTAGTGATTCCGGGATTATGGGCCCAAACATTGCTCCCAATAACCTGACAATCAGCCTAGCTGTGGGTAACTCACTGTTTGATAACCGCTTTGGACTCGGCAACTTGAAACCCAAGCGGTTAGATACAATGCCTAATTTTCCCAATGACCAGCTTGACCCAGATTTATGTCATGGGGATATACTATTACAATTCTGTGCGAATACTGAAGAATCGAATCTCCACGCTTTACGCGACATCATTAAGAATTTGCCTGACTTGATAACTTTGCGTTGGCAAATAACAGGATTTCTGCCGCCAAATACCCACAAAAAACAAGGCAAATCTACGGTGCGTAACCTGCTTGGTTTTAAAGATGGGACGGCAAATTTAAATGCTAGTGACGACAAATTGATGAACCGAATTGTCTGGGTACAGGCAAACAATGGTGAACCCGCTTGGACATTAGGAGGAAGCTATCAAGTGGTGCGAGTGATCCGCAACTTAGTCGAACGCTGGGATCGCACGCCACTACAAGAGCAAGAGACAATTATTGGGCGCAGTAAGGATTCTGGCGCACCTTTGGGAATGAAGTACGAGAAAGATATTCCTAATTACGATCGAGATCCTAAAGGTAAACAAATTCCTCTAGATGCTCATATCCGCCTTGCTAATCCTCGCAAATCAGAGTCGAGTTTAATTCTGCGGCGTGGTTTCAACTATTCACGCGGGTTTGATAAAGCCGGACATTTAGATATGGGTTTGTTGTTTGTTTGTTTTCAGGCTGATTTAGAGAAGGGGTTTGTGACAGTGCAAAATCGTTTGATTGGGGAACCTTTGGAGGAGTATATTCGCCCCATTGGTGGTGGGTATTTCTTTGCTTTACCTGGTGTCAAGGCTGAAGGAGGTTATCTCGGTCAGTCATTACTAGAAGCATAGATTTATCTTTAATTTTTTGACGCTGGTTAGCCACTGTAAATAGTAGCGATCGCCTTTGTTGTAAGCTGATAAGATCGCTCTGATTGATAAGTTAAAACTGAAAGCAAGTGGCGGCTTACTGCAAATTGGACTGGTACAATACAATTCGGTTGAAAAAATTTCTCACCTATTGCAGGTGTTCAATAAAACTTTTCTCCTTCCTAGGTTTGACATTTTTCATTTTAAAAATTTACATGTAGGGCTATCAAAACTCAATACCAAACCCTAATAGTCTTATCGTAACTGCCACTAATGAGGTTTTGACCATCAGGACTGAATACGACTGAAGTAACCCCTTTTGAGTGACCAGAGAGAGTTTGGAGTAATTCTCCAGTAGCTAAATTCCACAGCTTGATTGTCTTGTCTAAATTACAGCCACTAGCCAGAATTCGTCCATCCGGGCTAATGGCAACTGATAGTACCCCGGAACCAAAAAACGAGTCTAAATGCCCAGAAAGAGTTTGGCGCAGTTTGCCTGTTGGTAAATTCCACACCTTAACTTCGCTGTTCAAGTTACCACTAGCAAGAGTTTGTCCATTGGGGCTGATGGCGACAGACCTAACATTTATAGAATCAGCAAGGCTGAGGATTTCTTTATAAGTACTTATAGACCAAAGTTTTATAGTATAGTCCGTACCTCCGCTAGCAAGGGTTTGCCCATCAGGACTGAAAGCGACTGACTGAACATAACCTGAATGTCCAGAGAGGGTACAGATTTCTTGCTTAGTTTTCAAGCTCCACAGTTTAATGGTTTTGTCATCACTACCACTGGCGAGAGTTTCTCCATTGGGACTAATAGCAACAGTTGTAACCTCTTTAGAATGCCCAGTTAGAGTGCCAATTTCTTCACCAGTTTTCCAGTTCCACAATTTGATGCTTTTATCATTACTGCAACTTACGAGAATTTTCCCATCCAGACTGAAGGTGACTGCACGAACCAAGGATGAATGCTCTGAGAGGGTGCGAATTTCTTGCTTTGTTTCGAGATTCCAGAGTTTGATAGTGTTGTCTTCGCTACCACTAGCAATTATCTGACCGTCAGGACTAATAGCAACTGAACGAACCCCAGCAAACATTTCCGAGTGACCAGTGAGTTTAGTAAATGATTGATAATGTTTCTTCGTTGGTTGGTGTTGTTGTTTTTGTGTTTCCCATTCTTTCTGCCGTTGAACCTCTAGCTGTTGGACTCTTTCCGCTTCTTGTTGTTGCTGTCTCCGTGTCTGTTCCGCTTCCAGTTTACCTTGATACTTAGCCTCTGCTTGAGCAAGAATTGGCTGTTCAATCCGGGTTACATCTTCGGCTTTAAGTCCTAAAGACTGCTGCAAACTGTTAAATTCATTACGAACAACTTCACTGAGTGGATATTCCCTTTCAATAGCTTTTAAAAATTCCTGTTTGTAATGCCGCAGCTTATTCCCATACCTTTCTTTTTCTTGCTGCTTTTGTAGTTCTAGCTGTTTTGCTCTTTCTGCTTCCTTTTGTTGCTGTTGTGCTACCTGTTCCTGTTGCAATTTCTCTTGGTACTTAGCTTCTGCTTGAGCAAGAATTGGCTGTTCAATCTGGGCTACATCTTCGGCTTTAAGTCCTAAAGACTGCTGCAAACTGTTAAATTCATTACGAACAACTTCACTGAGTGGATATTCCCTTTCAATAACTTTTAAAAATTCCTGTTCGTAATGTCGCAGCTTATTTTCATACTCTTCTTTTTCTTGCTGCTTTTGTAGTTCTAGCCGTTTTGCTTCCGCTTTCTGTTCTTCTTGCAATTTCTCTTGGTATTGAGCTTCTGCTTGAGCAATAAAGGGTTGTTGGATGCGGGCTACATCTTCGGCTTTAAGTCCTAAAGATTGCTGCAAACTGTTGATTCTATTACGAACAACTTCACTGAGTGGATATTCTCCTTCAACAGCTTTTAAAAATTCCTGTTCGTAATGTCGCAGCTTATTCTCATACTCTTCTTTTTCTTGCTGCTTTTGTAGTTCTAGCTGTTTTGCTTCTGCTTCCTGTTCCTCTTGCAATTTCTCTTGGTAGTTAGCTTCTGCTTGAGCAAGAATCGGTTGTTGGATGCAGGCTACATCTTCAGTTTTGATACCTAAATCCCTTTGACGAAGTTCCAAATCTCTTTGAGTTTGCTCACTAAAAGGATATTCATGTTCAATTACTTTAATAAGAGTTTTCTTATATTTCTGTAAATTTTCTTCATACCTTTTCCAGGGTTCAAATGCAAGTTTTTCAATCTCACTAGCATCTTCAGCTGTTAATCCCAATTCATCTCTAAGTTCATCTAGCGTATCGCGTTCTGGCAAAGAAATCTTTCCATCTGATAATGCCTCCTCAACCTTCTTTTTATACTGATTGATAGCAGTCTCTTTCTGCTGTAATTTTTGTTGACGTAACTCGCGCAAATTATTAACTGCAATCCGAATCCCTTGAATCACACTCATGAAAGCTTCGTCTTGATTAGCCCAAGATGTTACAGGTTTAGCATCTTTAGGATAAGCTTGGAGTTTACCGAATGGAGCACCTGACCAGTTAACTGGACGTAGAATAATTGGGACAACTAAGGCTTCTCCAGCCTCATGTCGCTTCATGGCTAGCTTTAGCTCAATGTCATAGCAATAGTCTGACGCCAGAAAATAAGAACTAATCAGCAATAATATGATGTCAGCCTTTTTCAGGTTATTATCGATTTGGTTTGCCCACTCAGAACCTGCTCCAATCTGGCGATCATACCAGGTCGTGATCTCACCCTGTCGCTTCATAATAGCTAGGTGGGTTGCTAATTCCTCTCGAAGCACTTCATCTTTATGTGAGTATGAGATAAAAAGCTTTATTGATTCATTGGACATCTGAACCTCTTAAAAGATAGTTGACTACATAATGCTGATTAATTTAAACGTTGATACTTTTTTAAGCAGCCTCAAAATAGAAATCTAAAGCAAAAAATCTAGATATTTTTTATAAAGGGTAAATATACAGTATTTAAGTGCATAAACCTGTTGGAAGCATAAAATCTTAAAGATTACCTGGATATAACAAATATAATTACTTACTTAACTACTTATTTGAAAAAATAGTTTCCGGAAAATCTGTGGTTAACTATCAGGACTTACGCAAACAATAGCCGAAACCCTTATTTTCAGGTAGGGGCAATTCATGAATTGCCCCAGAGCGCGTGTACTTTTGCGTAAGTCCTAACTATTTAATAATGCTACTGATCAACTTTGCTCCCCGCGACGATGGTTAGCAGCTTGCAATAACAGAGATTCGGCAAAAGCGATCGCATCAATTGCAGATTTACCACCAGCTAACTGCGCTAGTTCTTCCCGACGGGTGTTTAAATTATTCAAGGTAGTAACTCTGACAACGGTACGCTGTTCGGCATTTTCATTGTGAGATTTTTTACCTTTACCTTGATTGATAGTTTGCTTATCTACGCGAAAATGCCGATCAGCCATTGCCGCAACTAAAGGTTGATGCGTAACACATAACACTTGATTGCGTTGACTTAGCTGGTATAATTTCTCAGCGATCGCTTGGGCTACCTTTCCCGAAACCCCGACATCAATTTCATCAAATACCATCGTCCCAGCAACATCAACCTGAGAAAAACAAGCTTTCAGCGCTAGTAAAAAACGGCTCATTTCGCCACCAGAGGCAACTTCTGTTAAAGGTTGCAGTGGTTCTCCAGGGTTGGAACTAAATGTAAAGGTAATTTTGTCTGCTCCCATCGCAGTTGGGAAAGCTGGTAATATTTCAACTAGAAATTTTACCTTTTCCATCGCTAGGGGCTTGAGTTCAGCTATTAAACGTGATTCTAAATTAGCAGCCGCCTGACTCCGCAATTGAGTTAACTGATTACTTGCTTGGGTGAGTTTCTCAAAACACGCCTTTTCTTGCTGTTCCAGATTTTCAATAGATTGTTCGCTATCGTTAAGTTGGGCTAATTCCTGTTGAATACGTTGATAATAAGCGATCGCTTCTTTTAGTGTCGGCCCATACTTGCGGCAAATTTGCTTTAATTCCCGAACCCGTTCTTCCACCTCTTCCAACCGCTGGGGATCGGCTTCCAAACCATCTCCATAAGCATTAATCTGCCTTCCAACTTCCATTACCGCAGCTTGCGCGTCCCGCACCAATTCCAACAGATGTTGTAGCTGGGTATCGTATTCCACCATGTCATTTAATGTCGCCTCACTGTCTCCCAATAAATCTGCGGCGGCGGGAGTTTCATTATCGTTTTGATACAAAGCCTGATAAACTTTGTAACTCATTTGTTGCAAATCAACGACATGATTTAGGCGTTCTTGTTCTTGTCCCAACTGTTCCAATTCATTAGGCTCGCTGAGATTGGCTGTTCCCAATTCTTGCACTTGATAAGCGAGCAAATCGAGTTGTTGCAATCGTTCCTGTTCTGATGTCCGGCGTTTTTCTAATTCTAAATGCGCCTGTTGGTAAGCACTAAAGCTCGTAGCGACTTTATGGCGCTGCTGCATCAGAGAGTCGCCGCCATACAAATCTAACCAGTCCCTAACTTGGGCAGATTGTCCCACTTGTACCGTTTGACCTTGGGCGGTGATTTCCACCAAGCGATCGCGCATTCCTATCATGATCTGCCGATTTACCAACACGCCATTCACCCGCGATCGACTGCGGACATTACTCGCAGTGGCTGTAATTTCTCGGCTAATAACTACAGAATTTTCATCAAGCAAATCTATTTCTTGTTCAGTCAACCAAGCCGCAAGGGGGGCGTTTGAGGTGAAAGTAGCTTCTACCATCGCCCGACTTGTCCCCGTGCGAATGACTCGACTAGAGACTTTACCGCCCAAAGCGGCATCAATGGCATCCAAGATAATCGATTTTCCAGCGCCGGTTTCACCTGTTAACACATTTAGTCCCGCGCCAAATTCCAATTCCAGTTGGTCAATTAAGGCAAAGTTTTCTATTCGCAGGCAAAGCAACATCAAGCCAAATTCTCCATGAGGGCAGATGCCGGATACTTCCAATTTACAGGACAATAAGTATGATATTTCAGCAACTAGGAATACCTAATACTGTTGAATTAATATGCCCGTTTAAGTGTAGCAAACCAATGGCGAGTAGGGGAAGCAGAGGGGCAGGGGAGCAGGGGAGCAAGGGAGAAATTTCAGTTTTTTCCCTCTGCCTCTTCCAATGCCCAATTCCCAATTTATAAACATATTGTTACAATACTTAATGTGATCGTTCTGACTGGTGGCTTTCTTCATGATTGTTAAGACACTTCCCCCTAGTTCCCGACCGATTCAGGAGGACAGTCGCAAAGGCACAAATCGCCGAGGCGAACTGGACGTTATTGATATAGTGCCAGAATATGGTACACCAAGCTTAATTGTACGTTCGCCAAGACTCTTAGCAGCGCAAGAGGCGAGGACAGCAGCCCAACCTGAGACGCTTTACGATCCCGTGGGCATAGCGACGCATTACCAAAACAAAAGAGTGCAAGTTTTACGGCGAATTTTTGCCGTGTTGGGGCCGACTCTATCCTTTGTTTTTGGATTGTGGTCGGATAGTAAGCGGGGAATTGTCGTCAAAAATGACCGCCGCCGAGCCACTCAGCTACGAGTATTGCTGACCCAATTAGGGCCTGCTTACATCAAAATTGGACAAGCTTTGTCCACCAGACCGGATCTAGTTCCTCCCGTATACCTAGAAGAATTAACTAAACTACAAGACCAATTACCGCCTTTCCCCAACGAAATTGCTTACCAGTTTATCAAAGAAGAATTAGGTGCACCTCCAGAAGAGGTTTACGCCGAACTCTCTGCCCAGCCAATTGCTGCGGCTTCATTGGGGCAAGTATATAAAGGTAAGCTAAAAACTGGTGAAGAAGTCGCTGTTAAAGTTCAACGCCCCGACTTAAGAGAAGGGATCACCATTGACTTGTATATCTTGCGTAACCTCGCCGCTTGGGTGCAGAAAAAGGTTAAACGGGTAAGAAGTGACTTAGTTGGGATTCTCGATGAATTAGGCGATCGCATTTTTGAAGAGATGGACTACATCCATGAGGGTGAAAATGCCGAGCGATTTTTTGAGTTATACGGTCATATAAAAGACATATATGTACCAAAAATTTACTGGGAATACACCAATCGTCGCGTCTTGACGATGGAGTGGATTAACGGCACTAAATTAACCCAGACAGAAGAAATTAGCGCCCAAGGGATAGATGCTCGTTATCTAATTGAAGTGGGTGTGCAGTGTTCCCTGCGTCAGCTGCTAGAACATGGATTTTTCCATGCAGATCCCCACCCTGGTAATTTGTTAGCGACAACCGATGGCAAATTAGCTTATCTCGACTTTGGGATGATGAGCGAGATTAAGCCACCTCAGCGTTATGGTTTGATTGAAGCGATCGTCCACGTCGTCAACCGCGACTTTGAAGGATTAGCAAAAGACTACGTGAAGTTAGATTTCTTATCACCAGAAACCGATTTAACACCAATTATCCCAGCTTTTGCGAGAGTTTTTGCTGATGCCCAAGGAGCTAGCGTTGCCGAACTCAACATTAAAAGCATCACCGATGAACTATCGGCTTTGATGTATGAGTACCCTTTCCGCGTACCGCCCTACTATGCCTTAATTATTCGCTCCCTTGTGACGCTTGAAGGTATTGCAATATATATAGATCCCAACTTTAAAGTCCTTAGCGAAGCTTACCCCTACGTTTCTAAGCGCCTGTTAACCGATCCAGCACCGCAATTAAGAGCATCATTGCAAGATTTGCTCTTTAAAGAAGGCAGATTTCGCTGGAACCGTTTAGAAAACTTGTTAAAAAATGCGCGTAATAGTCAAGACTACGACTTTAATTTAGTACTGAATCAGGGGATAGAATTTCTGTCATCAGAACGTGGTGCTTTTATTCGTGACAAGCTAGTAGATGAATCTGTTAACGGACTTGATGCTTTAGGTAAAAATGTTTTGCATAACTTCACCTATTTGCTACGGGAACGCGTTGGGTTGACAGCAGTTAATGAAACTCCAGCGGCGACAGTTGAGCAACAACAAACCTTGGAGCATATCAAACGTATATTAGGTATTCTCCAAGAAACACGAGGCTTTGATCCAATAAAACTTGCGCCCCAAATTGCCCAGTTATTGGTAAATTCTGATGTACAGCGTTTGGGTCAACAAATTGTCAACCGCTTTACGCAAAAGGCTGTAGCCAGGTTAATTCGGCAATTATTGGCATCCTAGTAAAAGTTATGAGTTAAAAACTTTATTTAACTCATAAACCATTTATTCTAGCAACTATATAACCCAACTCTTCTAGCTTTTTTAAGACCTTAGTTGCACTTTGAGCAACGCTTTCCTGGTTAGTTTTGCATTCGACTTCAGGACAGAGTGGTATTTCATAAGGATCATCAATACCAGTGAAGTGCTTAATTTCCCCTGCTCTTGCTTTTTTATATAACCCTTTTACGTCTCGTTGTTCACAAACTGCTAATGATGCGTTGACGTAAACTTCAATGAAAAATGGAGTAATTTGGCGCACTTCTTCCCGAATTTCGCGGTACGGTGAAATTGCCGAAACCAATACAATTACATTATTTTTGGCAAGAAGTTGAGCGACAAAACCAATGCGTCGAATATTCTCCACTCGATCGTCTTTACTGAAACCCAATCCTTTACATAGGTTTTGACGTACCGCATCACCATCCAGAACTTCAACTCTGTATCCCTGTATCCGCAGTTCCTTCTCCACGAATTGACAGATAGTAGTTTTACCTGCACCACTCAGACCAGTGAACCATACTGTCACACCACACTCTTGTTGTCTCATCCTACTTTCATCGTACATTTTAAATGGCACACCAAAAAAGCTTTTTTAGGTATAGCAAAAGCCTTGGTGATTAGGATATCAACAGATGATAAAACTTAGACACAAAAAGACTTTTCACCCAGTCCCCAGTCCCCATTACTCCTTATCCCCTTCAGGGGCACCACCTTCCCCAGTCCCTTGCTATAATTGTGGGTCAAATAGTAATTTTATTTTTATAATCCTTTTTTAGCAGGAATTTGAGCCATTGTAAGGCAGCCCGTGTCAGCCTTGCTACCTTTACCTCTACTGATTTCGAGTGAAAGAATCACATAATTATACATGTTTACGCTAAATATTTAATACAAGGCGATTTATACGGTGGGCTACACTTACGCATTTCCTGAACTCTAACAACCCAATTCGCCGCTATATTGAAGTTTTAACTAATTTTTACATTCAGTATATATACAGTTTATTTTTAAACAAAAATAGTCTTTATTATAACAATAAATTCCCAAATAAGATTTACCACCAGGACATCATAAAAAACTAAGTTCAAAATATCTGCTAGATATTCATCGGTAGAGGCGTACATCTATCATTGGTGTCAACTTAAGGTTAAAGCCAGTCTAGAAAAAGCTTTTAGCAGATTATCTCGTTATCTCGTTCCCAGTCTCCGACTGGCAACGTCCCTCATTGATTGAGGCTTTGCCTTCCGAACTTGCGGCAGAGCCACTAGGAGTAGCATTTCCAGCCTCTTGCTGAAAATGAGATTTTAAAAGGGTTTTAGCTTAAGTTTACACCAATGTACATCTATACGCCCCTACAAACGATTTATATGTTGCAAAGATTGTTGACAATAGTTATGATATCGCGTGCATTTAATTGGCCAAGCAGTCGACGAATTTCTGGTCATATAGATATGATGTTAGTCATTACTCATTGTATCTTCCCATCTCTCACGCTTGGGCTTGCTCTCCACATCGCGCGATCGCATTTCTTTCCAAGTTCCCCACATTAGGGATTGCTGTTTTTCAACATGGTTAATAAACTGCATAATTGAGTGATCTGCTTTGATGGGAGTTTTCAAATCAAACTGAATTGTTTGGAGAATCTTGATGTCACCCATGAGAAAGTACTTAGCCGCAATCTTAGTCAGCCATAGCACAACTCGATTGCATAACCAACCAAAAATTCCTTTACGTTTTTTAGTCATCAACAGAACTTGACCTTCAGTTTTTCCCCCTTCGTAGAGGCGAACTGCAACCATCATGTGGATATGGAAGAAATCAGGGCCAAGTGTCACAATGCCAATGCTACCGTACCAATAGCAAATATTGTAAGTTATGACATTTTTGTAGAAAAGACGGATGAGCTTAATTAAAAAGAAATTGTCTTTGATGGGTGTAGTATTACTGAAGATAATCGCATTCTCGTTCAGTTCGTGTCTTTCAAAAATAATTTCTAGTGGCAATTTGTGAACTGTATTGAGGTGTTGAGCATCAATTGCATTAATCATTACCACATTGGGGTGACAGTTCAGCAAGAAATGGGAATGGATGGCGACATCACACTCTTTTTGCTCTAACTCTGGAACAAAAGGTAAAGGTTGTTGCGGTATTTCTCCAGTCCAAACCCAAATCATCCCATATTTTTCAGCAGTGGGCCAAGTTTGTAACTTTAAGGAAGGTGGTATATCTAAACATGGGATATCAATACACATCCCCTCAGCATCAAACTTCCAATGGTGGAAAAAACAACGTAGTGCATTACCTTCAACTTTGCCTTCAGCAAGATGAGCACCCATGTGTGGACAGTAAGCATCAAAGGTAACTACTCTTTTGTCTTTACCACGGTAAATTACTAATTCTCTACCCAAAATCGTGACAGGTTTTACTTCACCCACCCGCAGATTTTGAGAGGGTATTACCCAATACCATCCCTCAATAAAACGCTCTGGATTATTGAAAATTTTAGGTTTACGGATTGAGCTAAAAGTCTGCGAGTTGAGATTCATTTTTATGGTTTCACTTGAAGTGAAGCAGTTGATCTAGAATTAACATGGGAACTTCAAAAAAACAGTTACTTTCAGTACCATGAGAAACAGCTACCCAATAAATTGATAAAAATCATCAGGTAAAATCTTGAACAAATTTTATTAAAAATGTCAAAATTATGCTAATTTAATATCAGCTAAATTTCAAATATCCATTTATAATAGATATTTGAAAATTTGCAACTTAGTAAAATCTTTAATTAGATAAAAAGTTCCAATATTGATGCTAATATTTGGCTTAACTCTCAAACCACTTGATATTTAGCAAAATATAGCAATCCTAAATCATTCGTGAAAAGTTAGATCCCCGACAACTTTTACGAAGTCGGGGATCTGGACACCGAGAATTTTCACAAATCAGATAGGATTGTTATATGTAATAATTACAAGAGTTGGGAAAATCTACTACAACCAAATGCAGATGCAGAAGGATGCTTTGACATTGAACTGCGGGGAACAGTACCACAAATTTCTAGGGATTTAGCCTAGCTAGAATCCTTGAATCTTAGAATTGTGGGCAAGCCGAATGTTGACGGCGATCGCTGGTTTTACTGAAATAATTTAAATTTCATAGTACCAAATTTCTTCTTCTCGCAACACAATTCGATGTAGGGAGAGACGATCAATCAAGCCCTCTTGCTCAAACTGCCCAAGAACACGAGTGATAGTCACACGAGTTGAACCGAGCATTTCCGCCAGGTCTTCATGAGTCAGACGCATATCTATTAAACGTCCCTTCTCAACTTCCGAACCAAACTTTTTGGATAACCATGCCAATAGCTTGATGAGCATAGTATCCACTTTTTTATGGCTACGAATGATCATCAATTCTTGAGCCTGTTGGATATGGGCAAGTAGAGTTTCTGTTAGTTCAGTCCACTCTTCTAGAGGTAAAACTGTTACCTCCACTTTAGTTAGGCATTCCATTTGATAAGGTTCTAATTTTGACAAACTCTTACCAACGACATCTCCTGGCCCCCACAATCCTAGAGCAACAGTTGTACCATCTTCCAGATAGCTAAAAGTTCTCACAAAACCCGTTTCAATCTTCCAAAGGTCTTTATGATGCTCTGGTAGAAATGACCTACGGGCAAAATGTTGCTTAGTATTGTTACTGTTTGAACTAGATAAGCTTGTGTACAAAGACACCATATTATATAAAACTATTCTCCGATAAATTAACCGTAGTATTACATTTATATCAGGTTATAAGAACCTATGGGTATTTTAAAGAGGGGAGTGGGGAGTGGGGAGTGGGGGGAGATGAGGGAGATGAGGGAGTGAGGGAGTGAGAGACAAGAATTAATAACCAATGCCCAATTCCCCATTCCCCATTCCCCATTCCCTAAATTCCTGCACCATCAAGAAAATCTTCAATCATCCCATCAGAGTTTTTGCTCTTAGGGTTGTCGGTTAATTCGTCGCCAAGCTCAGTTGGGGACAAACTTGATTGATCTTCCAACTGCTCAAACTGTTTCTCTAGAGCCTTGACGCGTTCAAATAAAGCGCGGATTACTTCAGCTTCTACGTCGCGTACTTTATCATGATCCAGAACATTGCTATTTAAGTTGTTTTGACGAGTCACGCGCCCTGGAATTCCCACTACAGTAGTGTTACTGGGGACATCTCGTAGCACCACAGAACCGGCTCCTATACGGACGCGATCGCCAATTTGAATATTTCCCAATACTTTCGCACCCGCTCCCACAACCACATGAGAGCCTAAAGTTGGATGGCGTTTGCCGCTTTCTTTCCCAGTCCCGCCAAGGGTGACACCTTGATAAATCAGAGCGTAGTCCCCCACGATCGCAGTCTCACCAATCACAACTCCCATCCCGTGGTCAATAAACACTCCCTGGCCAATTAATGCCCCAGGATGGATTTCAACTCCGGTTAAAAACCTACTAAGATGAGAGATGAATCTTGGTATGAAAGGAATTCCAATTTTATACAGCCAGTGTGCCAATCGATGGCATATTAGGGCTTGGAATCCAGGGTAACAAAACAATACTTCTAGCCAGTTACGGGCTGCTGGGTCACGCTCAAAAATGGTTTGCAAATCAGTTAGTAGCATACTCTGTTGAGATTTTTGTTGGTAGGTGAGGCTCTGAAAACAGAAACTCAGGATAATTCCCACAAAAAGATTGAGTTATTTATGGGAATTGTGTTAAATAGCAATCTACGGTAAGTCGATAGATTATAGTGTTTTTGTGGGGAATAAGTGGGATGGTATCACATTCCACAGTTGAAAAAAATTAATTTCGCATAAACTGCGATAAGTCCCTCAATTCACCGTAGTATATTGAGTACAGTGTTGAATAGCCAAAACTACGCTCTCTTGGATCTGTCTTCTAAAGTGGAATACGCGCTGCTAGCACTCTTAGAACTAGCAAGCCACCACGGAAAAAAACTTCCTCTAACCATGAGCGAGATCACTGCCAAACAACCCATACCTGAGCGCTATCTGGAGCAAATTTTGACTAACCTCCGGCGTGCTGGTGTGGTGCAGAGTCAACGCGGCTCTAAAGGAGGTTTCGTTTTAGTTCGTGAACCTTGGCAGATTACAATACTTGAAATTGTCACTTTGGTAGAAGGCGAGCGGAAAGAGAAAGATACCTCTAACTTTCCGACTTTAGAAAAGACTCTGGTACATGAAGTTTGGGAGCAAGCTAACGCTGCCTCAATTGAAGTTTTGGGTCGTTATACACTCCAAGACTTGTGCGAGGAAAGAGAAACTCGCGCCCAGCAGAGTCCAATGTATTATATTTAGACACGACGGAGTACCCACATGCGGATAGCGAAAGATATCACAGAGTTAATCGGCCGAACTCCTTTAGTTCAATTAAACAAGATTCCCCAAGCTTCAGGAGCGGTTGCTCGGATTGTGGTGAAGCTAGAAAGCATGAATCCAGCATCTTCTGTGAAAGACCGGATTGGCGCGAGTATGGTGGAAGCAGCCCAAGAAGCAGGCTTGATTCACCCCGGAAAAACTGTTTTAGTAGAGCCGACTTCTGGAAATACAGGAATTGCGCTAGCGATGGTGGCAGCTGCCAAGGGCTACCATCTCATTCTAACGATGCCTGACACAATGAGCCACGAAAGACGATCCATGCTCAAAGCTTATGGCGCTCAACTAGAGTTAACGCCAGGGGTAGAAGGGATGCGAGGAGCGATCGCTCATGCAGAACAGCTTGTAGCTCAAACGCCCAATGCTTATATGTTGCAGCAGTTCCGCAACCCTGCTAACCCGAAAGTTCACGCCGAAACCACAGCCGAAGAAATTTGGAATGATACCGATGGAGAAGTAGATATTCTCGTGGCGGGAGTGGGTACTGGTGGAACAATTACCGGAGTTGCAGAAGTTATTAAAAAACGGAAGCCGAGTTTTAAAGCGATCGCAGTTGAACCAAGCAACAGTCCAGTATTAGCAGGTGGTAAATCAGGGCCTCACAAAATCCAGGGTATTGGTGCGGGATTTGTCCCAGCAATTTACCGAAAAGAACTGGTGGATGAAGTGATTCAGGTAGCGGATGAGGAGGCGATCGTTTACAGTCGTCGCCTCGCAAAAGAAGAAGGATTGTTATCGGGGATTTCTACTGGCGCTGCATTGTATGCTGCTATTCAAGTAGCACAACGACCAGAAAATGCAGGTCGCCTCATCGTCATGATACAGCCTAGCTTCGGCGAACGCTACCTCAGTACTTCACTGTTCAAAGATCCAGAAGAGAATGAGTGGTTGAGTAAAGTTTGATTACGCATACCAATTTTAGATTTTAGGAATTTCCAACAAATAAATTATCCAATCTTGTCGGGTGGTCGAAAAGCCCGCCTTTGGCTGCGGATGGGCATCTAATCATTGGTGTCAAGTTAATAAAATAGGACTTACGCAAAACATAACGAAAGTAGCGGTAATTCATGAATTACCGCTACGCAATAATCAGGTTTTCAGCCACATCTTGCGTAAGTCCTGTAAAAATAGAGTCTTGTCATTTCCAATTCGCTTGTTCCCATTCGCAATTCGCAATTAATAACACCCCACGCATGAATGCGGGGGCTTGAAATATAGATGCTGCGATCGCAACCTCAATTATGGAACAATTGGAGAGCTAGATTGTGGGTGCGCTTCTTTTTGTTGAGTGTTTTTGCTACTCATACCTTGACTGTATTTGAACGGGCAACGTTTTATTAATCCATTGGGATAGACCCGCGCAAATATAATACCAGAGTCATTGAAGAGACGAATAACACCGCTGCACGGGCTTTTCCGTTGATTTTGAATACAAATCACCCAGAGTTTTTCCGACGATTGGAGCAGTGCAGTGTTCTGACCTTAATTTGAAACTAGCAGAGATTAAAAACAGCGATGCCTACAGCGGCAAGCTACGCTAACTAATTGTAAAATTCTGCCAAAAATTACCTCTCTACAAGGATTTTAATGCTACTGAAGGACAAATTTAACTTAATCTTATCCTTTTTTTGATTTGTTCTTAGTTGTGCTAAGACTTTTAATACAATAAATTCTATTTAATCAGTATAAAATCCTTCTCTAAAAATCCGATTTAATTTTTGAAAAGCTTGTCTGCTCTAGCTTTGGGTAATGTAAATTAGAGCTTCAGTATACTTAAAAAGATTAATACCGGATTCTTAAGAGTTCTATGTGATATTCTCAAAGCAGGTTTAAGGATTCAGCTGACCGTTTGGTATTGTCCTCACTAAATCAGGATAAACTTTATGTATCGATTCCAGATCAGTGCATACACTCAAACGGGCGAATCCATTGCTCTCGTCGGTTCTACTCCAGAGTTGGGATTGTGGGATATTAGCAAATGTGTTCATCTGCGTACAAGTGGCGATCGCTATCCTTTATGGTGGACAGATAAAATTGACATTCAGCCACCTTTAGAGTCGGGCGATGGACAGAGAGTTGAATATAAATACATACATCTCGATGCAAACGGTAATGCCCGATGGGAGAGCTTACTAGATACAAACCGATGGATTCCCATTGATCCTAACGATCGTGCCAGTACAATTATTGTCGATGATGGCGCATTCGGTTATTTACAACCTTACCCCTTTGGATACATTGAGAAGTCATCTGTCAGAATGCCCGTGGAAGAAGGGGCTGAAAGACTCAAAATCGTGGTCATTGGCAGTTCCGTTGCATTAGGTCATAAAGCTTGGTTTTTGAAAGGTTGGGTCTGGCTGTTAGCACAGGCTTTGCAGCAAAAATATGGGTATAAACTCGTGAATGTGTCGGAGGTGGGAGCGAATGTCAGCAGAACGATCGCTCGATTTGGCTCAGTTGTCACCCCAGAACAACCGGATATTGTTATCATTGCCCTATCTCTGGGTAATGAAGGGTTAGCCTATTGTCCCCCTCACGAACGACGGGCAGTACAACGGCGGTTTGAAAGTGGCTTGCAGCAACTTGTAAAAATGACGCGCGACATCGGAGCAATCCCGATTCTGGGCGGGGTTTATCCCAACGGTGATTATTCCTTGGAACATTACTGGTTGATTCGAGACACACACAACCGGATGCTAAGTTGGGGCGTGACTGTACTGGATTGGTTGGCAGCCGTAGATGATGGACAAGGAAGATGGAAAGTGGGGACATCCTTCGATCCGGCTCACCCGAATACAGTCGGTCATCGCCTGATGTATCAGCAGATCGACCACCATTTATTTAATATCAACAAAGACGAATTAACAAAAGAAAAACAACGCCTCCAGCAACCGAATGAATTTCCCATTTATTTTGACAATGCAGGCTTTCATGTCTCTGTCTGTATCGAAGAGAAGCGTTTACAGATTGTTAATACATCACAATACAGCTACACCATCGCTCCCTATTGGCAGGAACTACAAACTGCACTGCAAAGTCAGGCGGGATTGATAGCAGGTATTTACATTATCAAGGATACCAAGCCAGGGACGCTCCCCTTCTTTGCTGTAGAAAATGGTGCGATCGCAACTACAATAAACATCCCCCCGGATACTGACCTAGAATATAGTGCTGCCTTCAATCTCTTTTCGCCGAACAACGTTTTATTTTATGACGGGCATCTGGGGATTTTGCAAGCGGATGAACGTCACCTCTGGATAATCAACGAATCAGACAATGAGTACAATATCCAGCCGATGTGGACGGAGGTTTGCAACGCACTTCAAGCAATGCCGTCGGGTGTCTACGAAGATCCGCTTCATCCTAATGCCCCCTTTCGCACCTTGATGATTGGTAAAGATGGGCTAGAAAGCCGGGTGAAAGCACCACCTAAGTCTGCGGTGTTGTTCCAATACAAATCTGAGTTATCAGATATTAGCCGTGTGGCGATTCTTCCCCTTGGCGATCGGTGTGCCGTCCGCATGATGCTATATAAGATGGAGTATGACGGCCCCGCCTTTCCGTTTGATTTAACGCGCACCACTAATATTGCAGATGTTGCGGATGCGATCGAACACGGTTTTGATGATATGTGGAACCCTGCTTTTCTGCATTATAGTCCTGATGCAGGTAGAATTTACCACGGTAAGTGGTCGGGTTTATCCTTTGCCCATGAAGTTGAGGAGATAGACGATCCCACGAACGATATGTCTCCCGTCCATGAACGGATGCGCGTTCGCTACACAGCACGCTCCCAAAGGTTTTGGTACGCACTACGACACTGCGACAAAGTGCTTTTTGTCCGCACAGGAATTAGCGATCGCGGTGGTGTGATAGATTTAGTCAACAAGCTGGAAAAACAATGCCAGGGGAAGCCATTTCATCTCTTGCTTCTTTCTCCCCAAGGCGACGAGCAGTTTTTAGACCTTCCCAATGTGCTGCATTACAATGTCGAGTTTAATCCCGATCGCATGTATGACGATTTGGGGCATTGGATGTACTGCACAGAGGTGATGCGAGGAATTCTGGAATCCCTTGGGGTATCTAGCAAAAACCTCTTTTGGTGTCCACCCAAAATACCGAAGGGGTAAGAAATTAGATAGGGACGATGCCTGCGACGGGCTGCGCTTGCGCTCAAGCCCTCCGACTTACTGGTAGCTGGCGCTTTCTGGTATCTCTTTCAGAAAATTTTAGTTATCCTTGAATATGCAATCTAAAAAAGATTAGCTTCGGTGATTAAAGCATTTTCATCTTATGACAGACTCCGGCTCAAATGATGATAGCCCGGAATTACTTTCTGTAGCTCAAACTGCCAAGCTACTTGATGTAACTCGTCAGCGAATTCATGACCTAATTAAGAATGGTCAGATTATAGCTTGTAAACTTGGGCGTTACTATTACATAGAAGTTGCTGAGGTACACAGGTATAAGAATCAACCTCCTGGAAAACCCTATCAGCCACGCAGTACAAACTCTCAAGAAAACTCTATTGACTATTGACAATAGAGTTTCTATACTCAAGCTATACCAATGTACTAAAGGTTAAGTTAATGCTCCCGTTTCAAGCGATCGCACCTGATGTTGCAACTCAACAAGGGCTGCAACAGGTTTACATCAGTGAGCATGGCATACTCTACCAAGGAGACTGCCTTAAACTTCTATCAGCTTTGCCTAATGAGTCAGTGGATCTGGTATTTGCCGACCCACCTTTTAATCTCGGTAAAGAATATGGCGAAGGTATAAGCGATCAGATGGAGGCAGAGCAGTATTTAAGCTGGTCGCAACAGTGGCTTGATGAAAGCATTCGCATACTTAAACCAGGTAGCAGCTTATTTATTTTCAACCTGCCCAAATGGTGTATGGAGTACGGCGCATACCTCAATCGTAAAGGAATGTGGTTTCGGCATTGGATTGCTTGCAGAATGCCAAAGGCTTTTCCTAGAGGTAAAAAAATGTCTCCGGCTCACTACGGACTGATCTATTATACAAAAGGGGAGCCAGCCGTTTTCAACAAAATCTACACACCGATTCAACTCTGTCGGCACTGTGGCAAAGAGATTCGTGATTATGGTGGGCATAGAAAAAGCCTCAATGAAAAAGGCATCAACTTAATGGATGTCTGGGATATGCCAGAAGATGTTTGGGAGGATGCCCCTGAAGCTTCCACTACTGAAGTTTTATGGACGTTAACTGAGGAGATGTGGACTGATATTCCACCCGTTCGCCATCGTCGGCACAAAAAACGAGTTCCTAATGAACTAGCTCCCATTATGCTAGAGCGGATTATCGCAATGGCATCTGATCCAGGGCAGATTGTGGTTGATCCTTTTGGGGGTTCTGGTACTACATTTTATGCAGCAGAAAAACTACACCGTTATTGGATTGGTTCAGAAATTGGAGATACAGAGCCAGCAGTAGAACGCTTGACTGACTTGGCTAATGGAATTGTAGAGCAATGGGAATCGGCAAGGGGAAGCAAGAAATTGAAACAGGGCAAAACAACTGCATTACAACTGCCCATTCCTTACTCTACGTAGTTATTCATGCAGGAAAATTTAGATTAATGCACGACCATCTGTTCCTTTAGTAATCTTTGGTACATTGTTATCTAAAAGATCATGTTCAATCACGAAGATTGCAAGAAAACCTTCTTCAATGCGAACTGCGCGCCAAACATCAAAGTATGGCTCTAGCTCTTCATAATTGCCAATCCGATCAGTTAGATAAGGGTAGAGTTTTCTACTGGGGAGTACCAAGACAGCGCCTAAAAAGACACCCCGTAGTTAATCCAAGACTCAGTTTATTCATGGCTCGATGGCTTGAAGAGATATTGCCCGTTTCCCACTCAAGCGCAAAAAGATAGTTGTCAATGATCTTTGTTGCATCTACCTTTCCTGGCGATCGAGTTGCATAATTAATTGAAGTTTCGAGACTCCATCCAAATTTATCTCTCAATGCAATCATGCAAGCATCTTTAATTGGCTTGACACCATTACCATGCTTTATTGGATTAATTGTAAAACTGGATGCACCAGGAGGATGAACGATTAAAGAGATAGCATCACGAATTTCAGCTCGAATGATATACCAATCGTTTGATTCTTCAAAATTCCCAATACTGATCAGAGAAACTTCTTGAACAATTTTCATACTAACTACTCATATCATGTCCCAACCTAACTTCAAAAATGCTCATAGTCAGGACTGAAGTCCTCTTAAAATTCGCGTAGCGTCAGGACTAAACTCCCCTCACAGGATGTCCCAAAAGGATAAGAAACCAGTAAGTTGAAGTTTAATTGGTGCCATTCCTCAATAGCCTAATGGATGGCGGAAATCACCAACCGCTTTGTCAAGTTCTTGAGCGATCGCTAGTAACTCCATCTCGCGCCATCGCTTGCCAATAATTTGGATTCCAATCGGTAAGCCATTGTGAGTTTGCCCAATCGGAATCACCACCGCCGGATGACCACTAAGATTAAATGGCATAGTGTAAGCTCCGTTTGCCACTGCATGAGGATAGGATTTGCCGTCTATATCAATAGCGCTCCAAGCCGGACAATGGGTAAATGCAGGAGTTGCTGTCACAGGAGTGAGCCAAACATCCCACGCTTCTAAGGCTTCGTCGATTTGGGCAATGAAGCGATCGCGCTCGGTGAGTGTCTCAAAATATCCTTTTAAGCTGGGATTTAAAATTTCTGGTAGAAAGCTGCTAAAATTCCCCAATTTTCGCAATTTTTTGTCGCCTTGAGTTGCCGTGCGAAAGAGTAACTCTAAGCTGCGTAGCACATTATAGCGATCCTTGGGTTGGGCGTAGTTGTTGATGTATGCTTCCATCCGCCCGCAGAGATTCCACACTGTCGATAAATCAAAATCTTTGGGAAGCCAGCGTTCAACATAACTACCTGCTTGAGCAAGTTTTTGCACCACTGTCTGGACTGCACCTCGAATTTCTGCTGCAACGGGAACCTCCACCCATTGATCAATCCAAGCAATTTTAAGATCCTGCAAAGACTTGCCTGATGGAGTATCAAGGGGAATCGGTGGCACATCTGGGCGACGCAGATCCGCACCAGCGATTAGCGAGAAACAAAGGCGAATATCTTCGAGCGATCGCCCAAAACAGCCAATAGTCAACATTTGTCGCAAGCATAGCGGCATTCCTGGTACTTCAGGGATACTTCCGGCGGTGGAAATACGGCGATCTGTTGGCTTTAAACCATACACACCGCAGAAAGTTGCAGGCTGGCGCACGGAACCTGCAATATCGTTGCCTATATCTAATGGTGAAAGTCCGGCTGCAACAGCAGCAGCACTGCCACCAGAACTACCACCTGCTGTATAGTCAAGATTCCAGGGATTATTTACCCGTGGAAACAGAGAATTTGTACTTTGATAATCACCAGCCAGTTCTGCCATGTTGGTTTTTCCAAGGATAACCGCTCCTGCTGCCCGCAGCCTTGCAACAACGGTGGCATCCTGTTGAGGAATGTAGTCTTTGAGAGGAATGTAACCCGCTGTGGTACGGAGTCCTACTGTTTCAAAAATGTCTTTGATTGTTACAGGGACACCGTGCAGAGCGCCCCAGTATTCTCCTCTAGCTAGGGCTTCATCTGCAAGCTTGGCTCTGGTACGAGCATTGTCTTCATCTAACGTGCAAATCGCATTCAGCTTTGAGTTGTGTTTAGAAATCTGCGCCAGGTAAGCATGTAACACTTCCATAGCAGAGACTTGGCGATCGCGAATCATCTGAGCAAGTTGATGAGCGGGTAGAAAAACTAAGTCACTCATAGGTCGATTTCACGTCATTTGTCAGATTCTAAGGTTCGATCAAGTTAATTATATTTACTTAAGTTTAAGGGGTTACAAGCTTTAAAACTCCAGGTCTAATTGGGTGTTAGCGATCGCTATCAGCAAAATAGCTCAACCACCGTCGGCTTAGTAACTTTCCCCATAGCGTTGCGCGGTAATTCTTCGACTATCAGAATTTGGGTTGGCACTTTATAAACCGCCAATCGTTCTTTTGCCCAACTCCTGAAAGCTTGTAATGTTAAAGATTGTGAACCTTGCAATACTAACGCCGCACAAACCCGTTCGCCCCACTCTAAATCGGCAACCCCAACCACTGCACATTCCTGAATATCTGGATGCGATCGCAATACTTCTTCAATTTCTAAAGCTGAAACTTTATATCCTCCGGTTTTGATGATATCCACGCTCATCCGTCCCAGAATTCGGTAGTTGCCGTTCTCAACTACGGCGGTATCTCCAGTACGGAACCAGTCATCTTGGAAGGCTTTGGCGGTTGCTTCGGGATTTTGCCAATATTCTAGAAACACTCCTGGGTCTTTAACTTGGATCTCTCCTGGCGTTCCGGCTGTAACTAACTCTCCGTTTTCATCTACTAATCTCACTTCAACTTCAGGTAAAGGCTTCCCGACATATCCAGATAACCGTTCACCGTGTAAAGGGTTCGATAACGCCATGCCGATTTCAGTCATACCATAGCGCTCTAGCAGAAAATGACCACTGATGGTTTGCCACTTTTCTAAAACTTGAACTGGTAATGCTGCCGAGCCAGAAACCATCAGGCGCATTTTAGCACAGCCTGCTGACATGATTTGTTGGCGTTCCTTAGAGGCAGTTTCCCAAGCCGCAATTAGCTTTACATAAATTGTTGGTACTGCCATAAATAAGCTTAAGTCACCGTCACAAATTCGGTTCCAAACGGTTTCGGCATCAAATTTGCTCAATATATGGCATTCCGCCCCAGCCCATAAAGCACAAGTCAGTACGTTAATAATCCCATGAATATGATGTAGGGGCAGGATATGTAAAATGCGATCGTTAGATGTCCATTCCCAAGCGGTGATTAAGCTAGTCACTTGCGCTTGAATATTTTGGTGAGTCGTAACTACACCTTTTGGTTTACCTGTTGTACCGCTGGTATAGAGAATTAAGGCGCGTCTAGTGATATCTATATCTGGGAGGTTAATAATATTATGTGGGAGCGTTTCTGAGGTGAGGATAAATCGCAAATTGTGTTCTTGGGCAAGCGATCGCAATATACCTTCAAAATTGGGATGAGCAACAATAATCGATGCTTCAGAATTGGTAATTACATACTCCAATTCTGGACGTGGGTGGGAAACACACAGAGGTACAGCTATGCCACCAGCCCGCCAAATTCCCCATTGAGTGGCTACATACTCAAACCCAGGCGGGATGAGAAAGGCAACTCGCTGCTCTTGTAAATCTTCTGTATTTTGAAGAAGACCTGTTGCTATTTGACTAGAAGTGTGTAGCAAATCCCGATAAGTAAATGATCCATCCGTTGTCGTGATTGCTGTTTTTTCATTGTGTTCTTCAGCATGAATAATCAATGGTAGGTTCACGTTTGTTTACCGATTTAGGGTTGATTCAGCCTACTTATTCGTAACTTTATACATACTACAACCAACGTTGTTTTTTGGCATAGACAATACTGCCAATCACAATTAATGCCATCATACAGATCACCAGAGGATAAGCCAATGGTTGTTCCAATTCCGGCATATATTTGAAGTTCATACCATAGAAACCAGACATAAAAGTAATTGGTAAAAATATTGTCGATAGGATGGTTAGGCGATTAATTCGTTCACCTGTTTTACTAGCAATATTATCACGTTGAATTTCCATTAATTCTGACATCCAGGCTCTCAAAGCTTGATATTCTTGCCAGAGTTTATCAACGTGATGAACCAGTTCTTGATTAAATAGTTCTTTCACTGGCTGGCTGATCCATTGGAAATCTTCATTATCCATAATAGCCATAAGTAACTTGATGCTTTGAAAATTACGGCGTCCAGAACGAGTAGATTGCCTCATTGTGGCAATTTTCTGATACGTTGATTCATCACCAGAATTGTCTAAAACTTCATCTTCTAAATCATCAAGTTTTCTAGAAATATAGGTAAATACAGTTTCGTAATTATTCAAAATATCTTTAAATATAAGATAAAAAAGATAGTCAATTCCCAATTGTTGAATATCTAGAGTTCGTTTTTGCAGATAATTAGTTAAAGTATTGAAAACTTTTAGTTCAGTAATTTCAAAAGTTATAATAAAATTATTCCCAACTACAATATTGCCTCGTGCAACCTCAAACTCATTATTTTTTATTTGAGTAGTTAGGATTTCATAGCTATCAAATAAACAATCTTCTACGTCTTCATCAATTCCTACAGGAGAATGGTTGAAAATCATGTTAACACGAGATGGATTGAGTCCAAAATGCTTGATAATTCTAGCTGTTCCAGTCCGATCGCGGAAGTGAATACAGCGTAACCAAATATTGTGAGAACCATCAATTCTTTTGAGTACCGTATCAACATCCCTGTTGGTGAATATTTCTAGGTTATCTGGATAAAAAGTCAGCAGAGTTAGCATATAGCAATCCTAACCTAATTGAGTCGTGAAAAAATACTGTGACTCATCGTAAGTAATAAAGACTAAAGTCCTTATTTTATAAGCACTTTAGTGCTTACTATTAACTTTAAAAACTAGCTTGATAAAGTACTAGTGATAAAATTGTAAGATAAAATACATTATTGAGTGGTAGCTCAGTTTTTTTCTATTTTCCCAGATTTCGGGCGAGTAGTTGGCGCTGGCGCTGACTTATTTTGCAGAATTGCAATTTCCCGCCGTGCATCTTGATAGCTATCTTGTTCCCCTTGCTGTTGGAATAGTTTTGCAGCTTTTTTGAAGTCTGCGATCGCACCCGATTTATTTTTCTGCTTGGTGCGAATCACACCCCGGTTATAATAGGCTAAGGCATTGTTAGGATTAATTGCGATCGCTCGTGAATAATCCTGATTTGCAGCTTTTTTATTTCCCAGTTCGAGATAAGCGTTACCACGGTTGTTGTAAGCTACTACATTATTAGTATTTAGTTTTAGCGCTGCGGTATAATCTTCAATAGCGCCTTTATAATCTCCAAAAGAAAAGCGGTGCATACCTCTGTGAATATAAGCTGCAATAAATTTAGGATCAATCTGTAAAATAGTGTTGTAATCTTCAGTAGCTTCTACATTATTTCCCAGATCGCTGTAAATATCACCACGATTCAGATAAGCTTCTATGTATTTGGGATTGATATTGATTGCATCTGTGTAATCTTTAATTGCTTCATCTTTTTGTTTATTAATAGATTGAGTTAAACCCCTTTGATAATAAGCTTTAGCATCACTAGGATTAATTTTAATTACTTTATCAAAATCTTGGATTGCTTCAAGTCTTTGTTTGAGGCGGCGGTGGAGAATACCTCGTTGCAAGTAAGCTTCGGTATACTGAGGTTTGAGAGCGATCGCTTTGCTAAAATCTTCAATTGCACCTTTATGATCCTTCGATTGAGCATGAGCTAATCCTCGTCCATAGTAAGCATAAGCATCTTTAGAATTTAACTTAATTGCTTGAGTATAATCTGCGATCGCTTCTTTGTATTTGCCTAATTCCGAAAAAGCAAATCCTCGGTCAAAATAGGCATTAGCATCTTGAGGATTAAGTAAAATAGCTTGGCTAGAATCTGCTTGTGCTTGCTCGTAATCTCCTAATCGATAATAAGCATCACCTCGCCGATTATAAGCTAAAGCGTTTTGCGGATCTAATTCAATAATCTGATTGAAATCTGCAATTGCTCCTTCATAGTTTCCTGACTCATATTTATTTACTCCCTCTTGGTATAATGTCTGTTGGGCATCACTTACAAGTTTTGGCGATCTCAATTGCCATGCTGCAACAATAAGGGTAATACAGCCAGCTATCCCCCCTAAAACTAGTAATAATTTTTTCTGATGCTGTTTTTGTCGCTCGTCATCAACATTTATTAACTTTTTCAGGTCGTCTAAAACTTCGGTTGCATACTGGTAGCGTTTACGATAGTCAAAACGCACCATTTTATTAATAACTTTTGCTAATTTTCTGTTAACTTTTAAATTTTTATCGCGCCAAAGTATTTCACCTGTCAGCTTATTTTTCTGACTTCGCAAATTAGATATTTCCTTTGTAGGTAAACCTTTTAGTGCTGCGATCGCAACCATACCTAAAGCATATATATCACTGTTATATTTGAGGTTGCCGTTAATTTGTTCTATAGGCATATACTCGGAATTGTCAACAGTATTATCAATCGCTTCATTAAAAGTACCCAAATTAACCAAAACTAACTTTTTATCTGATTCGCGGCGAATAATATTTGCTGGTTTAATATCCCGATGAATTACGCCATAGCTATGTATAATAACCAAAGTTTCTAATATCTCTGACAAAAGACTAATAATTTGGTCTTCCTTCAGAAGCTTTCCCTGAATAATTTCGTCAGTTAAAGAATTACCAGGTATGAATTCTTGGACTAGATAAAATTCTTCATTTTCTTCAAAAGAAGCAATGAGCTTTTGAATTTTATCGTGTTCTTGCCCTAATTTTTCTAAAGTTGCTGTCTTACTGGCAAACAAGCGGTGTAGGCTTGTTAAAGCTTGAGGATTGCTATTAGGAAGAGATAACTGCTTTACTATAAATTCTTTACCATTAAGATTAACATCTTCAACTAGATAGGTTTTCTCTTTTTCCCCATCATTGAGAACTTTTAGTATTTGATAATGTCCATCTAGTAAATGACTATTCATCAATATAAATATAGTCTGATAAATTGTTTGATTATAGCTTACGTGTTATTACTACTGATTTTAAAATATAAATATTTATTTATTAAGCAACTTCAATAGGACTTACGCAAGATGTGGCTGAAAACCTGATTATTCCGTAGCGGTAATTCATGAATTACCGCTACTTTCGTTATGTTTTGCGTAAGTCCTATTCAAATGAGATCGAAGCGTTGCTACGGCGTGTATATTTCAAAGTCCCTCTCCTAAGCTTACGGTGTATACACAAGTCTGAAGTGGCTCAAGAATCTGGGTTTTACCCCACCCTAACCACTGCTTGAATTCAATAAACCACCACCCGAATTCAATAAACGACCGCCCGAATTCAATAAACGACCGCCCGAATTC